>JAZNZM010000177.1:0-6156 GCA_045594965.1 Oscillospiraceae bacterium
GTAGAGAAGCTGGCCATAAACGCTGTAATGGCCGGCTGCCTGCCAACCTATTTCCCCCTTGTCATTGCCATTGCCAAAACCATGGCCGCCCCCCGCATATCCCTCTCAGGCTGGCTGTGCAGCGTCGCCGGTTTTGCCCCCCTGATACTCGTAAACGGCCCCATCAGACACGAGATCGGCCTCAACTGCACCGATAATGTTCTCAGCCCCTACTATCTGCCCAACACCTCCCTTGCCCGGGCAATGGCGCTTATAACTCTGAATATCGCCGGCATACGCCCCGGTCTTGAGGACAAGGCATACGGCGGACACGAAGCCCGCGGCGGCGTCTGCTTTGGCGAGGACGAGGAAAATTCTCCCTGGGAGCCCTTCCATGTCAGCGAGGGCTTTGCAGCAGAGGACAGCACCGTCACGCTGGTCTGGTTCCAGAACAGAAGCATGATAAAGGGCAATCAGGATCCCGTAAACAACATGAAGGTGCTGTGCGCCACAGACGACATAGGCTTCAACCCCGGCGCTACATTCGTAGTATCCCATACCTTTGCAAAGACTCTGGCCAAGGCCGGCTTCAGCAAAAAGCAGGTAATAGATTATGTGGTTGAGTACGCCCGGAAGCCCGCCGGCGAAGCGCCGCTGCGCTGGCTGAGAGACAATAACCATCTCCCCGAGACCGTCCCCCTGCCTCTGGACAACAGCTTCTCCGTACGGAAATATTGGAATCCGCGTTATCTGCACATAGTCGTTTCCACAGGCGGAGCCATGCCCCGCGGCTGCACCCTGTGCGGCGGCGGCGACCACGGCGGCCCGGTCACCACAAAGATAGAAACTCCCGCCGCGTGGTCAGAGCTTCTGAACAAATATGACGAATACAACAGCATTAACTATGTATAAGTGATTTCCCACTCAAACTCCTTTTACACTTCTTTTCAAAACACAAAGGCTGGCCGAGAAACTCGGTCAGCCTTTGTGTTTATATTGTAATATCGTATTCACCTGGATTTCGGTTGCGCTCTTCAAAAAATTCCACCACAGCCTCGCGCACAAGTCTGGTGAGCGTTCTCTCCTTTTTGTCGGCTTTCCAATACATCCACAGGTCAGAATAACATTCGATATCGCTGATATGAACTATAGACATATCATCCAAACGGTATTGGCTTATGGTGTTTATGGGCGCGAACATAACAAGCCGCCGCTCTCTTACCGCGTCCACCAAATCTCTTCGGTTAGCGGACTTAAAAGTAATATTCGGCACAAAGCCTGCCTGCATACAGAAGTTTTCCGAAGCCAGGGAGTAGCTTGCCGGCAAATCCGTCTTTACCTTGGAAGCGAATTTGTCTCCCGCGAAATTTTTCAGCTCGGTGCTGCCGCAGCCTGCATAGGGATGGGAATTGTGCACGAGCATGACAAGCTCGTCCTTGCTCAGGTGGAGCTTGTTCATTTGGGGCTCATCCATGTCTATTCCCATAACAGCGAAATCTATCTCATTGGCAATGATCTTGCGAAAGACCTCCTTAATGGAATAACGCACATTCCGTACAGACGCCCCGGGATAATTGTTCACCACCGAGTACACCCGGTTCAGAAGTCCGCTGAAGGTGTATATAGGCTCCGCATCAATAACGACCTCATTGAAGTCTGCGAACTTCATCTCCCTGACAGTGTCAAAGGTGGCGTCAAGCTGCTCCATGATGGGGGTGAGATGGTCGTAGAGATAGCTGCCGTAGCGGTTGAGCTCCAATCGTCTGCCGCTGCGGGTGAAAAGCTCCACACCCAGCTCCGCCTCCAGCTTTTTTATGTTTGCGCTGAGAGCCGGCTGGGATATATTTAATTCCGCGGCTGCCTTGGACATATGCTCCAGAGAAGCCACCTTAACAAAATATGTAAGCTGAGATATATCCATGATCAAAGCCCCTCTTCAAAGCCATTTCAACAGATGTTGGCAGTGGCTTAGTATTGATAATATTATAGCATATATCAGCAATATTTCAAAGAGCTTTTTAGCCTCACCGCCGCCGCTCAACGAACCAGCGGCCTATATAGTTTCCCAGCCGCTGCTGGCTGCGCTCGAAAAAGAGAAAGCTGCAGCGTCCCCGTACACATACAGTATAGCGGTCCCCATGACCTCCTGCCCGGAGAGCTGAGGCCTGACGGATATCCAGCACCGCGTCTATCTCGTATTTTTCCCCGTCCTCCCATGTGATCTCACGGGGTATCATAATGCCGTCAGAGCGGAAATCCGCACGGACTCCCACATAGACCTTGAGGGGATTGCCCTCCATGGTTTCAGCGACCTTCCTCAAAAAACTTGGCAAGGGGAATGCCAAGCCCCATACAGATGCGCTCTATGGTGTCCACCCCCAGCTGTCCGCAGCGCAGCTCGGTATTCTTGATGGTGGAATAGGGCACATCGCAGAGCTTGCTCAGCCCGAAAAGGGAGATATCCCTCTCCGCTGCCAGCTCCTTCACTCTTTCAACGGTATTCATACTTAAATTCTCTCCTTTCACAGCACACGGCCAACCACCCGGAAGCCTCCGCAGGGGGAGATCGCCCGGGGCTCGTAGGCACGGTTATAGGATATCATCACAGGCTGAGGGCTTATGCAGCCGTAACTGTCCGTAAATTCCTCAATTTCCTCTTCCTGCGGCATCCGTTCCCCGTAGACCTTCAGATAGCCCTCTCCGTCATACACAAACACACCCACCTGTCCGGGAGCAATACTTTCGCAGCGGCGCACCCAGACGATCTGTCCGTCGTGGTAAACGGGCTCCATACTGTCTCCCGATACACGCACTCCGAAATCCGCACCCTCCGGCACAGTGGAAACCGGAAAACTGACGGTCTCAAAATCCTCGTCGTCCAGAAAAGCGCCCCGTCCTGCGGAAACCGCAAGGGAGCTTACAGGCATATCTATATATTCGATAACAGCAGGCTTCTTCGGCATATACCTCCCGGAGGCCACAAGGTCAGCGCGGTAGTCGGCCAGCTTGCGCAGTCCCTCCTCGCTTAGCTCCGGACGGGCACAGCTCATAAAGGCAGAAGCTATATCCTCCACCCCCAGAGCCTCGGCTATGGCCAGAAGCTGATAGGCATTGGGAGCAGAGCCTCCCTTTTCCCACTTATGAATGGCACTGGTGCCCACAAAGACACCCCTGCGCTCAAGCTCAGCGGAAAGCTCTCCGAGGCTCAATCCCCTTTTGGTACGAAGAGCGCCTATGCTCCGTCCTATGAAATTATCGCCGCGCTCCGCCTCAGCATTATATACCCCGGGCAGACTGACTATTTTCCCTTTCATACGCAGCACTCCTTTTCTGATTGCTATTATAGCTTCATTTTATGTTCAAGTCAAGAAATTTGCACTATTATTCCACAAATGCGACATTCTTATGCTCTATCAGCGCAAATTTAATCATTCTCTCATTGTAAGCCTGTGCTTTTATATGTTGACTTTTTCATCAATCTGTGCTACCTTTTTGTTGATAATTCAACCTTTTGACAAGGCAGGTAAAAGCATTGATACAGAGATTTGAAACCTTCACCGTGCTCATAGCCAAGATAAATCGCAGCATCCGAAAGATAAAGCTGCAGGAGATGGCTGAGCACCAGCTGGGCAGCGTTCACACCTCATGCCTCTATTATCTCAGCCGCGAAGATGGACTCACCGCCGCGGAGCTCTGCGAGCTGTGTCAGGAGGACAAGGCAACCATATCCCGTGCTCTGGGCTGGCTTGAGGAAAACGGCTACATTCTGGCTCGTGAGAGCGGCAGCAAACGCTACAAAGCCCCCATCTCACCCAGCGAAAAAGGTCTTGCCGTGGGTCGGGAGATTGCGGACAAGATAAACATTGTGCTGGATGCCGTGGGAGCCGGACTGAGCGAAGGGGAGAGAGCGGAATTTTACCGCTGCCTCAGCATTATAAGCGACGGTCTTGAGCTGGCCGCGAACAAGCAGTAAGAAAACAAACATTCCGAGCGAAACAATCCACTATACATAAAGGAGCGTAAATTAATATGGACGGCAAATACGAAGCCCTGTTCACTCCATGGAAGATTGGCAATGTGGAGATCAAAAACCGCATTGTCATGTGTCCAATGGGCGGCACATCTCTCTTCGGCTGGTTCGAGCTTAGCGGCTGCCACTTCGACAAGGAGGCTGCAAAGCTCTTCATTGAGCGTGCTCAGAACAATGTGGGTCTCATCATCCCCGGCATTGCCCCCCTCCGCGACACCTTCTGGGGCAAGTGGCTCTGGCAGAACCCCAAAATGTTTGAGGAGCTGAAGCTCTTCATGGATGAGATACACAAGACAGGCGCAAAGCTCTTTATCCAGCTCACCGCCGGCATGGGCCGCAGCTGGGCCATCACCGAGCTTGTGGCCCCCCTCCACAGAAACAAGTTCACCCGTGCCCTCATAAAGCCCGTCATCGACACCAGTCACGAGCTGGCAAGCCCCAGCGAGCAGCCCTCCCGTTGGGCCGAGGATATAATCTGCCCCCAGATGACCAAGGAGCAGATACACGAGATAATCGAGGCCTTTGCCAAAACCGCAAAGCTCTGCAAAGACGCGGGTGTTGACGGTGTTGAGGTACACGCGGTCCACGAGGGCTATCTGCTGGACCAGTTCGCCATCGAGTTTTTCAATAAGCGTGATGACGAATACGGCGGAAGCTTTGAAAACCGCTACCGTTTTGCCGCCGAGGTTGTAAAGGCGATAAAAACCAGCTGCGGAGCCGACTTCCCCGTATCCCTCCGCTACAGCGTAGAGTCCAAGCTCAAGGGCTTCCAGAAGGGTATAGTCCCCGGCGACAGCGCACCCGAACAGGGCCGCGGCATGGCAGAGTCCGAGAGAGCCGCCAGATTCCTGCAGGATGCCGGCTACGATATGCTCAACGCAGACAACGGAACCTATGACTCCTGGTACTGGGCTCATCCCCCCATGTATATGCCCCACAACTGCAATCTGGACGATGTTGCCCATATAAAGAAATTTGTGGACATCCCCGTGGTGTGCGCCGGACGCATGGAGCCCGATGTTGGCGCCGAGGCTGTGAAAGAGGGACGCATAGACGCTGTGGGCATAGCCCGCCAGTTCCTCACAGATCCCCAGTGGGTGACAAAGCTTATAGAAGACCGTGTTGAGGAAATAAAGCCCTGTATCTGCTGCCATGCCGGCTGCTTCAACTTCTCCAAGAGCAAGGGGCATGCCAACACTCAGGACCTCACCGACACCATGGGTCTTGCCCGCTGCGCTCTGAATCCCCAGACCATGCAGAGCAAAAAGTACTATGTGAAGCCCGCCAAAAAGGTCAAAAATGTTGCTGTCATCGGCGGCGGCATAGGCGGCATGGAGGCCGCACTGCTCCTCCATAAGCGCGGCCACAAGGTAACTCTCTACGAAAAGTCCTCTGAGCTTGGCGGTGTGTTCATCGCCGCTGCTTCCCCCTCCTTCAAGGAGAAGGACCGCGCCCTCATCGCATGGTACAGACGGGAGATCGCCAAATGCCCCATCGAGGTAAAGCTTAACACAGCCGTCGGCAGCATCTCCGAAATCGATGCCGATGAATACATAATTGCCACCGGTGCAAGCCCCAAACGCATTCCCGTGCCCGGTGCGGACAAGGCCATTGAGGCCATAGACTTCCTGCTGGGCAGGAAGGAAGTGGGCGAGAATGTCGTTATAGTAGGCGGCGGTCTCACCGGCTGCGAAATAGCCTACGAGCTCTCTCTGCAGGGCAAGAAGCCCGCCATCGTGGAAATGATGGACGACCTCATCTGCGGCAAGGGTATCTGTCTCGCCAACACCAGCTTCCTGAGAGACTATTTTGAGGCCTATAATGTGCCCGTTTACCTCGAGACCGGTCTGAAGGCCATAGGCGAGGGCAGCGTTACTCTATCCGGCAAGGACGGCGAAAGCTTTGATGTTGCGGCTGACAGCGTTATCCTCTCCGTTGGCTATAAGAGCGCGCCTCTGGCTCAGAAAGCAAAGAATGTCCATGTAGTCGGCGATGCACGCAGCGTGGGCAATCTCCGCAGCGTCATCTGGGGCGTCTGGGACGAATGCATGAAGATATAAGGAGAAATAAATAATGGCAATGTATCTTAACGAAGAGCAGCAGGCCATTCTCAGCGGCAGCAAGGGCGAGGTAATGGCCAAGGTCAT
>JAZNZM010000178.1:0-2134 GCA_045594965.1 Oscillospiraceae bacterium
GAGAAGAACGTTTTCGTAGCTGTCCTTCAGTGCTGCCACTGTGGAATAGCGCAGTGCAGGGGCTTCGGTCTCATCGGCAAGCTCGTAGGTGTTGTCGATGTAGGTGTGGATGTCGTTGGTGTAGAGCACGGTAACAGCTGCATCATCAGCGGCAAATGCCACGGGACACAGGCTGAGGACCATGACAAAAGCCAGAACGACAGCCAGGAGCTTCTGAGTTTTTCTCATAGTATACCTCCGTAAAAGTTTATTTCCGCTTACGGGGCCGAGGGCCGCCGAAACGGCATTTTACATCTACAGGATACAATGTAAGCAGGGGAAAAACAAGATATTTTCTTACCTGAAATGTCGCCAAAAAATCAAGGCTTATTTTGTGAATAACAATGGCGTGTTGTTAAGAAAGTATTATGGAGCCTTCCGTCCTTCTCACCACGCCCCCGACGGGCACATAAAATGGAGCATGGAAAGGTGGGAAAGCTTTTGAGAGTACTGATAATGGGAGGAGACGCCCGCTTTCTCCGTCTCGGTGAACTGCTTGAAAGGGACGGACACAGGGTGTTTCACATAGCCATGGAAAAGGCTCTGCCGGTGCAGGGGCCGCCGGATTATGAGGGGAGCGAGGCGGTGATACTGCCTCTGCCTGCGGAAAAGGCAGGACTGCTGAACAGCCCCCTTTCTGAGGGCAGGCACAATGTGAAAACGCTCCTTGCGCCCCTGCGCCCCGGCACAAAGGTGTTCGCGGGGATGGTGGGGGAGGAGCTTGGGGAATACTGCAGGGAGCGGGGGCTTGTGCTCCACGACTATTTCAAAAGAGAGGATTTTCAGGTGAAAAATGCCCTGCTCACCGCCGAGGGCGCTCTGGGGCTGCTGCTGGGACTGGACGGCAGAGGGCTTATGGGGCGCAGGGCTCTTATTGTGGGCTTCGGACGCATTGGCAGGCTCCTTGCTCCGAGACTGCAGGCTCTGGGTCTTGCTGTGAGCGTTATGGCACGGTCTGCCTCTCAAAGAGCATGGGCGGAGGCCATGGGCTGCACTCCCATGAAAATCGGGGAAAAGGCCGCGGGCTTTGATTTCGTACTGAATACCGTTCCGGCAGCCCTTTTCGGGGAAAAGGAGCTGGGTGAGATGGGGGGTGCCGCCCTTATAGAGCTGGCCTCTGCCCCGGGCGGCTTTGATGAAGAAGCTGCGGAAAAGCTGGCAAAGAACATAGTGAAGGCTCCCGGCCTCCCGTCCGGCTGGGCGGAGATATCCGCTGCGGAGGCTCTGAGGGATACCATATATAATATTGCAGACGGTTTGGAGGAATAGAATGTGGAAAAACTGCGTGTTGGGCTGGCGCTGACCGGCTCTTACTGCACCTATGACAAGGCGCTGTCGGCTGCAAAGGCTCTCTGCGAAAAATATGATGTAACGGCAATTATGAGCGAGACTGCCGCAGCCACGGACAGCCGATTCGGTACATCGTCGGGCTTTATTGAGAGGCTGGAGGCCATGACGGGAAAAAAGGTGCTGCAGAGCATAGTGGAAGTGGAGCCCGTTGGCCCGAAGAAAATGTTCGATGTGCTGGTGATAGCCCCCTGCACAGGGAATACGGCGGCGAAGCTGGCAAACGGCATCACCGACACCGCTGTGACCATGGCGGCGAAAAGCCACCTGAGAAACGGAAGGCCGCTGCTGCTGGCTATCGGCACAAACGACGGCCTCAGCGCCTCCGCAAAGAACATAGGGGAGCTTCTCAACCGCAAAAATGTGTATTTTGTGCCCTTTTATCAGGATGACCCGGAGGCAAAGCCAAGGTCACTGGCCACGGATTACGGGGCCTTGGAGCGGAGCATTCTGGCAGCGGTAAGGGGGGAACAGGCCCAGCCCATACTATCCTCGGGCGGACATGGTGGAGCCTGCTGTTAACAGGTGATGGGGTTCAGGTGATTTTTGCAAACCGAACCATACCGTAGGGCGGCAATGGCGCATCTGTGGTCAGCCCGCCCTACTTACTCCCGCCGGTGGCGGGACGTCGGGGACGCCGTCCCCTACGAAATATACGCACCCCGCGTAGGGCGGGGGCTTGCTCCCGCCGCGGGTCGATGTGGGCATCGACCGCTACTTACATTGCCTCCGGCGGGTGACTTTTGTT
>JAZNZM010000179.1:0-12983 GCA_045594965.1 Oscillospiraceae bacterium
AGAATTATGAGCAAAAGGGCATAAAAGCCCAAGTCTCTGGCTTTGTTTTTACCGGGTTTTTTGTTCAAAAGAAATTCACGTCCTTACTTGCTCAGTTGCTGTATACTTCGGGCTTAAGAATGCCAATATAGGGAAGATTGCGGTAGCGCTCGGCATAGTCCAGACCGTAGCCCACCACGAAGGCGTCGGGAACGGTGAAGCCGTAGTAATCGGCCACTATGTCAGACTTGCGGCGCTCGGGCTTGTCAAGAAGAGTTACTATCTTGATGGAGGCAGGCTTGCGGCTGCTGAGGTATCCCTTCAGATAGCTGAGGGTTACGCCGCTGTCCAGAATATCCTCAACGATGATGAGGTGCTTTCCCTCAATATTCTTGGCAAGATCCAGGTTGATTTTGACCGCACCGGTGGTGCTGGTTCCGTTGCCGTAGGAGGACACGGCCATGAAGTCCATGTCGCACTTGATGCCAACATTTCTGAGAAGGTCGGCCATGAAAACGAAGCAGCCCTTCAATACGCCTACGAAAATAACATCCTTACCCTCGTAGTCAGCGCTGATGGCTTCACCGAGTTCTTTTACGCGATTGCTTATCTCTTCTTCGCTCAGAAGGACTTCAAGAATATCCTCCTGCATCATGTTTTTCATATTTTTATACCTCTTCTCTTTCTTTGGTAAATTTAATGACTATGCAATCATCACCGACACGGCCGGCGCAGCGCTCGTCCACACCGAAGCCATATACGGCGATGGGTCCATTATCGTCCCTGAACACGGGACAGACCGTTCTGGCTCCGACGCCGTAGTGGGCTTCGGAGAACAGCCTTCTGACGCTCTTGGTGCAGTTTCTGCCCAAAAGCCTTATTTTATCCCCTTCACGGCGAGAGCCGACGAGTATTCTACCACATATATTCTCATTTTTGAAGCAAAATGTGTTGAACGATTTGTTAATTTCGGTGCACCGGGGCACATATTCACAGGAAATATACATTTTCGCTTCGGGAACATATACTGTTTCCCCCACGATAATCTCCCTTTCCTGCATTTTGTCTGTCTCTTCGCTGCCGAAAATAAGGCGGTCATATTCCCTTGTGACCCTCATGCCGGGTATATCCGCGTGAGCATGAGCACTGCGCATAAGGCAGATGTTCTCAATGGCTTTGCGGTGTACGCTTTCCAGAGCCCTGCCGCATTTAAGCCTCAGCACCCTCATCCTGACGCTGCCGGGAAGAGCCATAAGCTCTGAAGCCGATACAGTTCCGTCATCGGCGCCTTTTTCGGCGATGAATCTGAGAGCCTCACCCAGAAAGTAGTCCTCGTCCTCCATCAAAGCCTCCGTCATGCGTGCCACAGCGTCCGTAAAGGAAGGATTGGCGGCCTTCAGCACCGGGGTAACATGGTGGCGTATGCGGTTGCGGCTATAGTCATCGGATGCGTTGGAGCTGTCTTCAATGTGCTCCAGCCCATACTCGGAGAGATAGTCCTCAATCTCCGCCCTTGTGGTTCTTAAAAGAGGACGTACATATATACCGCGCACAGGGGGTATACCGCAAAGGCCCTTCAGCCCAGTGCCTCTTGTGAGATTCAAAAGCACGGTTTCCGCATTGTCCTCCGCGTTGTGGGCGGTGGCCACCAGACAGCCTTCCCGGCCGGATAACTCTCCCAAAAATTCATATCGAAGAATTCTCGCAGCCTCTTCAATGCTCCGTCCGCTTTTCGCTGCAAAGCCGGCCACATCCCCCCGTCCCACGTGGCATCTGAGTCCCAATTTGGCACACAGGGATTTCACAAATTCCTCGTCAGCGTCTGACTCCGCTCCGCGCAGGCAATGGTTATAATGGGCCGCCACTACTTCAAGACCTTCAATGCGGCTGAGATAATGAAGCAGCATCACGCTGTCCGCTCCGCCGCTGACAGCAACAAGCATCCGTCTGCGCCCCTCCACGGGGAGCATACGGTACCTCTGCATAAAAAGCTCAATTTTATCAGTATTCATCGTGACGCTTTTCAACAGAAACATAGCTGGTGTAATCAGGCAGCCACATAAGATCCACGATGCCGCATTCGCCCTTGCGGTTTTTCAGCACTATGGCCTCGGCTGCGTTGGGGTTTTCGCACTCTCTGTTATAATACCCCTCTCGGTAAAGACCTATAACAACGTCCGCGTCCTGCTCAATAGCGCCGGATTCACGAAGGTCACTGAGCTGGGGGCGCTTGTCGGCGCGTCCCTCGTTGGCACGGCTCAGCTGGCTCAGGCAAAGAACGGGCACAGCCAGCTCTTTTGCCATAATTTTCAGCATACGGGACATATCCGCCACTATCTGCTGGCGGTTTTCGCCGCCGCTGCTCTTGCCGCCGGCGGACTGCATCAGCTGCAGATAGTCCACCACCACAAGGCCAAGATTCTTGACTCTGCGGCATTGAGCGTTCATATCAGCAACGGACAGGGTGGGGTTATCGTCAATAAGTATATTGGTTGCGCTGATCCCCGCTGCGGCAGAGACTATTCGTCTCCACTCCTCGGTGTTCAGAGTTCCCTTCAGAAGCTTCTGGCTGTCCACAAGGCTCTCACCGGCCAGAAGTCTGGTGGCAAGCTGCTCGCGGCTCATTTCCAGAGAGAATATGGCCACAGCCTTTCCGCTGGCCTTGGCTGCAGACATGGCGATATTCAGAGCAATAGAGGTCTTGCCCATACCGGGTCGGGAGGCCACCAGCACAAGCTCACCCTCATTGAGACCCAGAATGCGCTCGTCAAGGTCTATAAGTCCGGTAGTGATACCGGGCATGGCTTCGCCCTCGGTTGCCATGCGGTTTATGTTCTCATAGACGGTCTGCATGACCTCGCCTATGGGCTTCAGACCGCCCACAGTGCGGTCCTTGCGCAGGGCATAGATATAGCGCTCGGCGGCTTCCAGCATCTCGTCCGCTCCGCCTATGCCCTCGTTGACCATCTCTCTTATGCTGTCCGCAGCCTTGCCAAGCTCTCGCTGCAGGGCTTTGTCGCGGATTATGCTGACATATTCCGCCACATTGGCTGCGGTGGGTGTAACCTTCATCAGCTCCAGAATATAGCTTCTGGTAGTCTCCTCATGGTAAACACCGCGGCTCTTCATCTGCTCAATAACGGTGACCGGATCTATGGTCTGGCCGTAATTGAACATGGCAAAGATTGTCTCGAATATATCTTTATTGGTCTGTATATAAAAGTGCTCGCTTCTGGCCTCTTTGAGAACATCGGGTATGCATCCCGGGTCTATAAGCATGCTGCCTATAACAGCCTGCTCAGCCTGAGGACTTTGGGGCACTCTTCTGCCTAACAGTTCGTCCATAACAAATTAAATTCCTTTTCCTTTTTGGCTCCCCTTTTAAGGGGAGCTGTCAGCCGCCGCGCGGCTGACTGAGAGGTCCTTTTCCTTTTTGGCTCCCCTATTGTAGTGGCCGGACACTGGCCGGCCAGCACGAGCTGTCATTTGCGTCAGCAAATGATTGTGGGATTGCCTTTCCTTACTTTGCTTCAACGATCAGCACATGGATGGTGCCGTTTATCTCGTGGCCGAACTTGCACTTCACATCAAAGCTGCCAAAGGTCTTGATGGGCTCAGCCTGAACGATCTTCTTGCTGTCTATATCTATATTGTACTGCTTTTTCAGATTCTCGCTGATTTCCTTGCTTGTGACGGAGCCGAAGAGTCTGCCGCCGGAGCCTGCCTTTGCAGGGATCTTCACGATAAGGCTTTCAAGAGCCTTGGCATTCTCGGTGGCCTTTGCCTTTTCAGCGGCCAGAGCGGCAGCCTTTGCCTTCTCCTTCATGCGCATGGCATTGAGGTTATCGGCAGTGGCTTCAACAGCCAGCTTGCGGGGCAGCAGGTAGTTTCTGCCGTAGCCTTCGCTGACTTCCTTCATCTCGCCCTTTTTGCCCTGTCCCTTAACATCTACACTGAATATAACTTTCATATTGTTTCTCCTTTCAAACCCTGAGATAATTCAGTTGCTGTATTCGTCTATGGAGGCACAGATAATATTCACAGCCTCTCTTATGCTCATATTGCTTACCTGTGCACCGGCTGCGGCCTTGTTTCCGCCTCCGCCCAGCTTTTCAAGTATGAGCTGGACATTCACATCGCCTATGCTTCTTGCGGAAACCACAACACCGCCGTCATTGGTGGCATAGGCCACAATGGAGGCCTCTATGCCGGATACATTCAGAAGCTCGTCCGCAGCCTGTGCCGCCACTATGCGGTCCTGCTCCGTTTCCTGAACAGCTATGGCTATATCTCCTCTGTAAACCTTTGCGGACTGAAGTATCTTGTATTTTGCAACTGTATGGTCCATGTCGTTCTGGAGAAGCTTTTTCACCTCACTGGTGTCCGCTCCCACACGGCGAAGGAATGCAGCAGCGTCAAAGGTGCGCTCTCCCGTGCGTATAGTGAAGCTCTTGGTGTCAAGCACTATACCGCTGAGAACCGCCTCCGCCTCCATACGGGTCACATCATCCTGCTCAACTAATTCCTGCATGAGTTCGCTGATAAGCTCGCCCACACTGGAGGCATATGGCTCGTGGAATGACAAAGCCGCATTCTGGATGTAGCTGGCGGCACGTCGGTGGTGGTCAATTACAGCCACACGGGTGCAGCTTTCCAGAAGGTTTCTGGATTCCACCTGCTCCGGACGGTTGGTGTCGACAACTACCAGCAGGGTGTGGCTGTCAGCAGCCAGCATGGCCTCGTCCGGGGATATGAATACATCCTTATACTCGGCGGTTGCCTTAAGGGCATTTATGAGAGCGTGAGAAAAATTCTTCTCGGGATCTACAACTATCTTTGCTGTCTTGCCCAGTTTCCGTGCAATGCAGACTATTCCCACCGCGCCGCCTATGCTGTCAAGATCGGCAAGCTTGTGCCCCATGGCATATATCTGGCTGGAGGAGCGCATAAGCTCAGCGAGAGCGTTGGCAGTCACGCGGCTCTTTACCTTGGTTCGGGTCTCTATCTCCATGCCCTTGCCGCCAAAGAATTCAAAATTATATCGGTTTTTGATAACGGCCTGGTCTCCGCCTCTGGAAAGAGCCATCTCAATGGCAAGATTTGCAAAGTCGAAGTTTTCGTCAAAGTCCCCGCCGTCACAGCCAACGCCAATGCTCAAGGTGGCGTGGATACCGGAGGAGTTAATTACGGTATGGATCTCCTCAAGAATGCTGAATTTGCCCGAAGTGAAATCCTTGAGATAGCGGGATTCGAAAATGAACATATAGCGGTCAGTGTCAAAGCGCCTGAGGAGACCGCCCTTACCCTCGCAGAATTTACTTATCTCCTCGTCTATGATGCCGCGCAGCTCCATACGCTTGCGGTCTGTGATGCCCTTGGTGAGCTCATCATAGTTATCCACAACAAAAATCATTGTGGCGGGACGGGAGGCCTCGTACTCCAGCTTTATATCGTCAAATTCGGTGACATCAACCCAATAGCTGATGCCCATAAAGCCGCTTCCGCTGTTCTCTCCGTCTTCGCCCTTGCCGCGGATAATATTGCCGTGGAGCTGATACTTTCTGCCGTCCACCTGTACAAGGCCGGGATACTGGGTCTTGCCCTCAAGAAGCCACTTGGCTGTGAAACCGGGAACCATCTCGGAAAGGCTGGCATCAAAAGAGGGCTTTTGTCTCCCGAAGAGGTTGAAAAAAATCTGATTGCCCCAGATTATCTGATAGTCGTCCATTTTGAAGACAACTATGGGCAGAGGGAAGTTCATAAGGGTGTTATTCTTGGCGGACTCTGCGTTGTATGTCACGTCCTCGATGTAGGCCACAAGCCTCTTCCTGCGTCCACGTGCGTCCAGCAGGGAATAAATAATGAGAATGAGTATTATTGCGCCCTCTGCAAGAGCAACCTTTTCATTGAGAAAGAAGGTTGCTGCCGCAAACACTATCATTATTATCAGGTAAAGCCTCATTCCGGGGGCTACCAGCTTTTGAAATCTGCTGTTTTTCATTCGTTCACCGCCAAATAAATACAGTAGTAGCATTTTATAAGAATAATGTATTGTAGCACACTTTTATTATAAAAGGAAGAGTTATTTAAAAAGAATTGGCAGCGATGGAAAAACCTGCCGCTTATATTTTTCGTCAAAATAAATGTCAGCATCTGACAACATTTGAAATTTATCTGAAAAAACGGTTAAAAATTTCAAAATATTCATTATTTTATGAATATCACTATTGAATATTCACTTTTACTATGTATAATAGTCACATGCCAAAAACAACAAAGGAGTTAACCCAAAATGAAAAAGTTTCTTATTCTTGCACTTGCACTTGTTATGATGCTCTCCCTCTGCGCCTGCGGCGGTGAGACCCCTGCTGCACCCGAAGCTCCCGCCGAGGGCGAAGCTGCTTTTACCACCGTCACACCCGGCGTCCTCACCGTAGCCACCTCCCCCGACTATGCTCCCTATGAGTTCTACGCCATCGCCGAGGACGGCACTGCTTCTCTCGCCGGTTTCGACATTGAGCTGGCAAAGTACATTGCCGCTGAACTTGGTCTTGAGATTGAATTCATCCCCATGGACTTTGACGGCGTTCTGATGGAAGTCGGTCTCGGCAATGTTGACCTTGGCGTTGCCGGTCTTTCTCCCGACCCCGAGCGCGCAGAGACCATGCTCTTCTCCGATTCCTACTATGACGGCGGTCAGGCATTCATCACATCCGCTGCCAACGCCGACATCTTCTCCGACCTCGAAAGCCTGAACCAGCCCGGCTACCAGATCGGTGCCCAGATCGGCTCCATTCAGGAAGGCCTCGCTCAGGAATACTCCGCCGATGCTGACCTTGTAAGTCTGCCCAAGGTTACTGATATCATCGCCGAGATCGTCGGCGGCAAGCTCGACGGTGCATATGTTGAGACTGCCGTTGCAGAGAGCTACCAGAAGAACTACTCCGAGATCGTCATGGTCTGCGAGGTTCCCTATGATGCCGAAGGCAATGTCATCGGTGTTCCCAAGGGCAACGAAGCTCTCCTCGCGGCTGTCAACGATGCTCTGAACAAGTGCGTTGAGTCCGGTGCATTCGATGATTTCGTTGCACAGGCCAATGAGCTGGCAGAAGGCAACATCATTGAAGGACTTATCGAAGAATAATTATTCCCCTCTTTGAATCCTCTGATTCCTCCCTGCTTCTTCGCAGGGAGGAATTCCTGCGTTTACATGTAATAGCTTAAATGCTGTAAATCATCCGAAAGGAGCTCCCCAAAATGGGAAGTTTTATCAAATTATCAAACTTTGTCCGCATAGCCCCCTATCTTGAGCTTTTCAAGCAGGGTCTTGTGGTCACCCTGCTGCTGAGTTTTTTCACTGTTGTCATCGGCTTTGTGCTGGGTATCATTCTGGCCATGATGCGACTCAGCGACTTCCGTCCCTTCCGTTTCCTCGCCGTTAACCGACAGGGCAGACTTCGTGACCGGGGCTTCCTGCTGGCCATCAGCAAGTTCCGCCCATTGTCTCTCATAGCCACCGTATATGTGGAGGTTCTTCGCTCCACTCCCGTTATAGTTCAGATATTCATTATCTACTTCGGCGTTTTCGGTGCTCTTATAGATCTCCCCGGCTTCAAGCTCTTCGGTTTCATCCGCTTCGACCGTTTCTTTCCCGGTGTTGTGGCTTTGGGCATGAACTCCGGCGCATATCTCTGCGAGATAATCCGCTCCGGCATTCAGAGCATAGACGGAGGCCAGAGCGAGGCCGCCCGTTCTCTCGGTCTCAGCAGCGGCAAGACCATGCGCTACATAATTCTTCCTCAGGCCATCCGCAACATTCTCCCTGCAATCGCCAACGAGTTTGTTGTCATTATAAAGGAATCCGCTATAACCTATACCATCGGTGTTCAGGACATTATGTCCGCCGTCAACGCCACCAAGGGCGCCACCTTCCTTATCATGGAGCCCCTGCTGGTTGCAACAGGACTCTACTTCTGTCTGTGCTTCCCCACCAGCAAGATCATAGCCTACTTCGAAAGGAGGATGAGCCGTGGCAACAAGAGATAACACGGATTTTGTCCCTGCCAAAAGCGGCGACATCATTCAGGTAAAGTGGCTGAAAAAATACTATAACAAGGGCGCTATCAAAGCCCTTGACGATGTAAGTGTCAACATCCGCCGCGGCGAGGTGCTGGTGGTCATCGGCCCCAGCGGCAGCGGCAAAAGCACCTTCCTGCGCTCTTTGAACCTCACCGAGATCCCCACAGACGGACATATAATCTTTAACGGCGTCGACATTACTGCCAAAAAGGTGAAAAACGAAAAAGGCAGGATGGTGAAGCTGAACCTTGACCACCACCGCCAGCGTATGGGCATGGTCTTCCAGCACTTCAACCTCTTCCCCCACAAAACCATTCTGGATAACATGACCCTTGCTCCCATCAAGGTCAAAAAGATGCCCAGAGCCGAGGCCGAGAAAAAGGCTATGCAGCTTCTTGAGCGCGTTGGACTTGCCGAGCGTGCGGGAGCCTATCCCATTCAGCTTTCCGGCGGTCAGAAGCAGCGCGTTGCCATAGTCCGTGCCCTTATGATGGAGCCTGAGGTAATGCTCTTCGACGAACCCACCTCCGCCCTTGACCCTGAGATGGTTGGCGAGGTTCTGGACGTTATGAAGGAGCTTGCCAACGAGGGTATGACCATGGTGGTGGTCACCCACGAGATGGGCTTCGCACGTGAAGTCGGCCACCGCGTCCTCTTCATGGCAGAGGGCAAGCTTGTGGAAGAAGGCACTCCCGAAGATATATTCAATCACCCCCAGAATCCCAGGACTCAGGAATTCCTGAGCAAGGTTTTATAAGCCGATATAGAAAAGGTTTTGAATTTCTCACGGAATTCAGAACCTTTTTTTAATTCAGGCCCTCTTCGTTATTTCTGTTCCCCCAAACTATCCAATATATTAACAGAAAATTAGCAAACTTCTTGCTATTTGACGCTTTTCGTGTATAATATTCTTGTTGAGGAATCAATAAGAGAGAAAAAAACAGAGAGATAAGATTTCCCAGTCCCCGCTATGAGACAAACCGATAAGAAAGGACGCTGCTGTTTATGGCACAGGAAGTAATCTATAAGCGCCGTTTTGGTGACCGCAAGGAAGGCCGCCTTGTGCGTTCCATCGATCCCATTACAAAGTTCATGCCCTATATAATGCCCACCCGCAACGATGCCAGCAACCAGTTTGAAGACTCCATTGACATATCTGCCGCAGAAAAGTGGATAAAGGAAAAGCGTGCCGAGGGCTGGAAGGGCATGGGTATGCTCCACCTCTTCATGGCAGCCTACGCCCGCACAGTTGCCCACTGCCCCGGTATAAACCGCTTTGTTGCCGGCCAGAAAATTTATGCCCGCAATGATATTGAAATGTGCTTCATGGTTAAACGCGCCATGACTCTTGAAGCCGGTGAAACCCTTGTGAAGTTCCATTGCCAGCCCGATGTTACCGTCTTCGACATTTACCGCATAGTAAACGAAAAGGTTGACGAGATAAAGGCCAACACAGGAGAGAGCGGCACCGAAGCCGTTGCCTCCGCTCTCGGCAAGCTGCCCGGATTTATCTTCCGCTTCGCCATCTGGCTTCTCCGCTGCGGCGATTATATGGGCTGGCTTCCCCAGTCCCTCCTCGAGGTAAGCCCCTTCCACGGAAGCATGATACTTACCGATCTGGGTTCTCTGGGCATCCCTCCCATATATCATCATATCTATAACTTCGGCACTCTCCCCGTGTTCCTGGCCTTCGGTGCAAAGCGCAGGGCCATCGAGCTGGACAAGGAGGGCAAGCCCACCGAGAAAAAGTACATCGACTATAAGGTTGTCACAGACGAGCGCATCTGTGATGGCTTCTACTATGCCACTGCCTTCAAGTTCCTGAAGTACTATCTCAGAAATCCCGCCGCTCTGGAGCTTCCCCCCGAGAAGGTAGAAGAGGATATTTTTTGAGCTGAGCGCTCAAAAAATCATTGATTTCAACGTGCAGGGGGCCTTTGCCCCCTGCACACACCCCCGCTGCTCTGTCACATAACAATGAAGCGAGGTTTTTGACAGTCTGAAAAACAGGGCTTTGGCCCTGTTTTTTATTAGAAAATGCAATAATACCTTAAGAATTCATCAAAGGAAAGCCATATATGAAATCGCGTTCTTCCACCATACTTGCCCACGGTCTTGCCCTCTTCACAGCCATTGCATGGGGTTCATCCTTTATAGCCAGTAAGATTCTCCTTGAAAGCTACAGCCCCACACAGCTCATGCTTATGCGCTTCGCCCTTGCCTATCTGGCTCTGTGGCTGTGCTGTCCCAAAAAACTGAAACTGAGCTTCAGGGAGGAAATGTGCTTTGCCGCCCTTGCCATAAGCGGTGCCAGTCTCTACTTTTTCCTTGAAAATTCCGCCCTCACCTATACCTATGCCTCAAATGTAAGCATTATCGTGGCTGCCGCTCCCATACTCACTGCCATTGCCGCCCACTTTTGCTTTCCCGATGAAAAGCTGGGACTCAGCAGCATTCTGGGCTTTATAATCGCCTTTACCGGTGTTGCCATGGTTGTGTTCAACGGGCAGGTGGTGCTGAAGCTTTCTCCCATCGGAGACCTTCTCAGCTTCGGTGCCGCTGCTTGCTGGGCAATCTACTCCATACTCCTGCGAAAAATGGTGGATAAATACGAAAATCTGCTGCTCACTCGCCGATTGATGCTCTGGGGCTTTATCACAGGCCTGCCCATCGCCCTTATGGAGGGCCGCAGCTTCAGCCTTGCCCCCCTTATAAACGGAGAATACATATTCTGCATTCTCTTTTTGAGCTTTGTCTGCTCTGCCCTGGGCTACATTTTCTGGAACAGCGCCACAAAGCGTCTGGGCGTTGTGGTGGTGTGCAACTATGTATACATTATCCCATTCTGCACTATGCTTACAGGCGTCCTCGTTCTTGATGAGCCCCTCAGCCTCATGGGAATTCTGGGTGCTGTACTCATCATGCTTGGTATGTTTATTGCCGACAGAAAAAAGACTGCGCATTGAGCCGCAGCGTTATAATTGCCCTTACCCCGACCTTAGGGAGATAATCCACATCACAACCGGGAGGTTATACCATGCAGTTTCTCTACTTTCTTGAAAGCATCCGAAACCCCATTCTTGATGGCTTTTTCTCTGTGATAACCTATCTTGGAGACGAAATTGCCTTCCTTGTTCTTGCCATAATAATCTACTGGTGCGTCAGCAAGCGCTGCGGTCTTTACATCATGTTCACCGGGCTTCTGGGCACACTCGCGAATCAGTTCCTCAAGCTCAGCTTCCGCATTCCCAGACCGTGGGTAAAGGATCCCTCCTTTACCATAGTTGAGTCTGCCCGGGAAGCCGCCACGGGCTATTCCTTCCCCAGCGGCCATACCCAGACCGTGACCACCACCATGGGCGGCATCGCCCGTTTTGCACAGAAGCTTTGGGCAAAGGTGCTTTGCATAGTGCTTCTGGTCCTCACCGCCCTCAGCCGCATGTATCTGGGCGTTCACACCCCCACCGATGTGCTGGTGAGCCTTGCCATCGGCCTCGTGTTGGTTTTCGCCCTCTGGCCCCTCTTCAAAAAGAGCGGGGAAAAGCCCTGCCTGCTCTATGCCGTCTTCGGTATACTGGCAGCTCTTTCTCTGGCCTTCGTTATTTATGTAAACCTCAAAGCTTGGCCTGCTGACATTGATGCCCACAACCTCCGCTCCGGAGTTAAGAACGGATGGACCCTTCTGGGCTGCTCTCTGGGTGTGATTTTCAGCCTTTGGTTCGAGCATCGTTATGTCAACTTTGATCCCAAGGCCCCCTTCCTCCGCCAGCTGCCCAAGGTCATAATCGGTCTTGTGCTCACTCTGGCCATCAAGGAGGGTACCAAGCCCCTTTTCAAGCTCATATTCGGCGATGTGCTTTTCACCACCGCCATACGCTACTTCCTCGTCTGCGTCTTTGCCGCCGCCATATGGCCCATGACTTTCCGCTGGTTTGCAGCCGGCTGCCCTTTGAGCGCCAAGGCAAAGAAAAGACTTAAAAAAGCCCTTATCATTATTGTTATAATCATTCTGGTGCTGGCTCTTCTCGCAGGCTTCCTCTTCTGGCGCGTGACACGCAAGACCAATGCCGAACCTGTTTCCACCGCAGACTGCAGCAATCCTCTCATAACTCCCGTGGGTGTCACCATGCTCTCCGGCCACCGTGCCGGCGGCGGCATAGCCCCGGAGAACACCATGGCCGCTCTTATCAATTGCGTTGAAAGCCCGGAATATGAGCTGGATATCTTTGAATTCGACCTGCGTCTGACCGCAGACGGGGAGCTTATTCTTCTCCATGACTCCACTCTGGACCGCACCAGCAACGCGGTGGAGCACTTCGGCCACGAGGATGTATATCCCGGCGACTATACTCTGGCTCAGCTGAAGGAGCTGAACATGGGCGATAAGTTCACCGCCGACTCCGGAGAAAGCCCTTATCAGGGTCTCCGCGGTCAGGACATCCCCGATGAGGTCCGCGTAACCACCATTGAGGAAACCCTGGACTATCTTGAAGCAAGCGGCGACTACCGCTACATCATTGAGATAAAGAACTCCGGTGAGGACGGCTTTGCCGCCGTGGACAAGCTCTATGCCATTCTCAGGTCCTACGGTGCTCTGGAGCGCACCGTTGTGGGCACCTTCAACAACGAAGTCTCCGCCTATATGGACGAAGCTTACCCCGATCTGCCCCGTTCTGCAGGCTTTAACGAGGCCATAGTTTTCTATCTCCACTCCTTCTTCGGTCTCAAGGGCGAGGGCTTCCCCTTTGTGGCGCTGCAGATTCCCACCGATGACTATGTTGTGAATCTTGGCACCTCAAAGCTTGTAAACTACGCCCACGAGCACAATATTGCGGTCCAGTACTGGACAATAAATAATGCAGAGGAAATGGCATATCTACAAAGCATCGGAGCTGACGCTGTAATGACGGATGTGCCCGATCTGG
>JAZNZM010000180.1:0-9871 GCA_045594965.1 Oscillospiraceae bacterium
AACGGTGGGAGTTCCGAAAACGGAGGATTCCTCGTCGATGACTGCAAGAACCTGGTCAAACTTAACGGTCTCGCCGGCTTCGACGTCGAGCTTCTCTACGAAGATAACGTCACCCTCGGCAACACGGTACTGCTTGCCACCGGTTACGATGATTGCATGCTTCATTTGGTTGCACCTGCCTTTCTTTTGCAGACTCGCTCTTAAGGTGGAAACCACATTTCACTTTAACCTTCTCAATGCGGCCATAATAATATACCACGCCATTTTGTCAATGTCAATAGAAAAATTGGGATTTTTTCAGCAAAAAACCACAATATTTTGCGTAGTTTTATAATATGAGGGAGTGCTCAGCAGTTAACTGAACACTCCCATGTGGCGAGTCGGTCTGTAAGCCGGGTTCTGTCTTAAACGACCATCTATCTGTGGCCTGTCGTTGCCAACAGGCTCAAGCCGCCTCCCCGGAACGGTCGGGCCAACCTATGCGTTCCTCCACGGCGTTGCTCCGGATAGAGTTTACAGCGGCGATATGTTACCATACCGTCGGGTGAGCTTTTACCTCACCTTTCCACCCTTACCGCTCCTACGTCGCGGTAAGGGTGGTCCGCGCGGCGGGGAATTTAACGTGCTTGGGGGCGCTGCCCCCCTGCACACAAACCCCCCGTTTTTGCGCACTAACTTACAAACGACAAAACGTAGCTGCGGCGGTATATTTCTGTTGCACTTGTCCGAGGGTCACCCCTGGCGGGCGTTACCCGTTATCCTTGCCCTATGGAGCCCGGACTTTCCTCACGCAGAGCCTTTCGGCTTCTGCCCGCGGTCGTTCGGCCTACTCGCAAATGAGATTTTACTAAAGAGCTTTTCCAAAGTCAATAAAAACTTGTATTTATATTTAAATGGGTTTATAATTAGTGAATTAAAGAGGTGAATTATTTTGACACTTTCTCAGTATGTAGACAATCTTAAAAATAAATCAATTGCTGTTATTGGTATCGGCGTGAGCAATCTGCCCCTTATCAGGCTCCTTGCTGTTTCAGGCTGTGATGTTACCGCCTGCGACAAGCGCACTGAGGATGCTTTGGGCCAGGTGTTCACAGAGCTTTCCTCCATTGGTGTAAAGTTCAAGCTTGGCCAGGACTATCTGGATGACCTCCGTTTCGATGTGATCTTCCGCACCCCGGGTCTTCATCCCATGCACCTTGATAAGGCGAGAGGTGAGGGCGCATACATAACAAGCGAGATGGAGGCATTCTTTGCACTTTGTCCCTGCTCGATAATTGCTGTCACCGGCTCAGACGGAAAGACCACTACCTCCACTCTTATTTCCGAGCTTCTCAAAGCCGAGGGCTACACCGTACATCTTGGAGGAAACATAGGCAAGCCTCTCCTCTGCGATGTTCCCCAGATGAAGAAGGAGGATATAGCCGTTCTGGAGCTCAGCTCCTTCCAGCTCCACAGCATGGAGTGCCGACCCAATGTGGCGGTAATAACAAACATAAGTCCCAACCATCTGGATGTTCACCCCAGCTATGAGGACTATCAGTTTGCCAAAAAGAGCATATTCCTCCGCCAGAGCGAGAGTGACCGGCTTGTGCTGAATCTGGATAACGAGCTTACCGCTGCCTGCGCTGCCGAGGCCGTAGGTGCAATCAGCTTTTTCAGCCGCAGGGAGAATGTTGAAAATGGCTGCTGCATCAGGGATGAGGCCATTTACCTCAACGGAAAGCATATTGTTGACAAGGCTGACATTCTCATTCCCGGTGAGCACAATGTGGAAAACTATATGGCAGCCATAGCGGCAACTCAGGGCTATGTATCCCCGGAAAGTGTGCGCAGCGTTGCAATGAGCTTTGGCGGAGTTGAACACCGCATAGAGCTTGTACGGGAACTCCGCGGTGTCAGATACTATAACGACTCCATCGCGTCTTCTCCCACACGCACTGTTGCAGGTCTGAAAAGCTTTAAGGAAAAGGTGATTCTTATAGCTGGCGGCTATGATAAGCAGATTGGCTTTGAGCCTCTTGCTGAGGAAGCCGTAAAGAGCGTCAAGGCTCTTTACCTCTGCGGTCATACTGCCGGGAAGATAAAGTCTGCAGTTGAGAAGGCCGAGGGCTATAATGCCGCGGAGCTGCCCATCACCGTAATGGATGACTTTACCGAAACCGTCCTTGCCGCCTCTGCTGCCGCGGAGGAGGGGGATGTTGTGATTCTTTCTCCTGCCTGTGCTTCCTTTGATAAGTTCAAAAACTTTGCAGAGCGGGGCAAAAGATTCAAAGAGATAATTGGAGGTTTGAACTGATATGGACCTTTCTCAGCTGACCATAGCTCTCTGCGGAGCGGCAGGCCCTGCAGGCTTCGAGGAAGCCGCTGCCGAAATGATAAAGCGCGAGATCGCGCCCTTTGTGGACGAAGTAAAGTCTGATGTAATGGGGAATATTGTGGCAGTAAAACGCTGCGGAAAGGAAAATGCACCCTCTGTTTTGCTGGACGCTCATATGGACGAGGTGGGTCTCATAGTCACCGGATATGTGGACGGACACCTCCGCTTCAACTGTCTCGGCGGTGTTGATCCCCGTATGCTCCCTGCAAGAGAGATTAAGGTACTGGCCGAAACTCCTCTTTACGGCGTTATAAGCGTTATGCCTCCCCATGCTCTCTCCTCGGGAGACATGAGCAAGGCTCTTGGAATTGACGATCTCTATATCGACATTGGCATGAGCGATGAAGAGGCCAAAGCTGCTGTGCCTGTGGGAACTCCCTGCGTCTATGCCGGAGGAGCATTCCTCCTTGGTGACGGAAGCATCTGCGGCAAGAGTCTTGATGACCGTTCCTGCGCTGCCATTATTATAAAGACCATGGAGGAGCTTTCCGCAAAGGAGCTTGGTGTGGATATATATTGCCTATTCTCCGTTCAGGAGGAGATAGGCCTCCGCGGAGCTGTCACCGGCGCTTTCGGTGCTGAGCCTGACTATGCGGTCATACTGGACGTCACCTTTGGCAAGACTCCCGATGTGCCCGATTATAAGTGCCTTAAAATGGGTGGAGGCCCCGCCATCGGTGTAGGCCCCAACACTAACCGTGCCTTTACAAAGAAGCTTATCGACAAGGCCGTGGAAAAGGGTATTGACTATCAGCTTGAAGTGCTTCCCGGCAACAGCGGCACCAATGCATGGGCGATCCAGACAAGCCGCATCGGTGTTGCTACTGCTATTGTTTCGCTTCCTTTGAAATACATGCATTCTCCTGTGGAGACCATGCTTGTTTCCGACGGAGAGAAGATAGTTTCTCTTCTCAGCGAATTTCTCAGTGATGCAGGGGAGGTGCTCTGATATGCTCGACACTTTGAAAACTCTTTGCTATCTCTCCGGCGTCTCCGGCTTTGAGGACGAGGTCAGGGATTATATACTTGAGCGCGTTCTGCCCTATGCTGAGTCTGTGACTACCGACCCCATGGGCAATCTTATAGTATTTAAGAAGGGTGCGGTGGAGCCCGGCCAGAAAATCATGGTCTGCGCCCATATGGACGAGGTCGGACTCATAGTCATGGGGGTCACAGACGAGGGTTATTTGCGCTTTGGCTGCGTTGGCGGCATTGACCGCCGTGTACTCATAGGTAAAAAGGTTTATGTGGGAGCAGACCGCGTTCCCGGCATAATCGGCATCAAGGCCATCCATCAGACAAGTGCTGAGGAAGAGGGAAAAGTGCCCGCTGTTGATGATCTTTATATAGACATTGGCTGCTATGATAAGGAAAGTGCTGAAAAGCTGGCCTCCCCGGGAGACTTCTGCTGCTTTGACGATACCGTTGTTGAGTATGGCAATGGCTGGCTGAAGGCAAAGGCCATAGATGACCGTGTGGGCTGTGCCGCAATGGTGAAACTCATCGAATCCGATTTGCCCTGTGACGCATGGTTTGTGTTCTCTGTTCAGGAGGAGATAGGGGCGAGAGGCGCTGGAGTCGCCGCTCACAGACTTGCTCCTGACATTTCCCTTGTTCTTGAAGGCACCACCGCAACAGATGTGCCGGGAATACCTGAATCCAAGCGTATCTGCACCGCGGGAAATGGAATTGTAATACCCTTTATGGATAACGGCACAGTGTACGATAAGGCAATGTTTGCTGCCCTTACCGCCATTGCCGATGAAAAGGGCATCAAGTGGCAGACCAAGAGCAGAGTGGCCGGAGGAACGGACGGATACTCCATTCAGCGCTCCCGTGCAGGTGTTCACACTGCTGCAGTCAGCTGTGCTGTACGCAATATCCATTCTCCTGCATGTGTGCTGAAAATCTCCGAGTGTGAGGATATGCTGAGCCTCGCCATGGCATTTCTTGAAAAATGTGCCTGCGGAGAGCTTGAATTCTGACATATTTCGATTATGGGGGCATAAAATTGCCTGAGGTGATTTTATGCCCCGCTTTTTGTATCGTTCCCGATTCCGTGGAAGCGGAACCAAAATAATGATGCTTATTCTCTGCCTTGTCGTCCTTGTTTTTCTTTTCAGAGCAGCAGCATACCTGCGCAGGCTGACAGGCGAGATGGCCATGAGCGATGCCATAGATGTGGTCACACTTGCGGTTAATGAGACTGTTAACCGAATTATGGCAGAGGGGAACTTCTCCTACGACTATTTTGTTACCATAGAGAAGGACAATGAGGGCAATGTGGCAGCGATAAGCGCTAATATGTCCCGCATAAATGCTGTCTCTGCCCAGATTCTCAGTGAGGTGGTTGCTGCTGCTGAGAACGGAGTGCTGGATATACGGGTGCCCATAGGAAACCTTCTGGGCTCCAATATCCTTATGGGCAAGGGTCCGGAGGTGCTTGTGGAGGTGATTACCCTCACAAGCTCATTTATAGATATTGAAAATGAAATTGTTTCAACAGGAATAAATCAGGCGAAACACAAAATACTGTTGAAGATAGATGTGGACGTGGATATCCTTGTCCCATGGGACCTGCTGACCACAAGGGTTGAAAGCCATGTGCTTATAGCTGAAACCGTTATAGTGGGGCAGGTGCCTGACACCTACATCGATGTGGAGTGATACGATGACAGCAAAAGAAGCAAGAGAAAAAATACTGGCTCTAAGAGCCGAGGTTGAGGAACATTCCCGGCGCTATTATGACGAGGATGCCCCAACAATTTCCGACTTTGAATACGATAAGCTGATGCACACCCTTATGGATCTTGAGGAGGAGTTTCCTGAGTTCAAGGAAGCAAGCTCTCCCACCCAGCACGTGGGCGGCAAGGTGAGCAGCCAGTTTTCTCCTGTGCGCCACGAAGTGCCTCTTGAGAGCCTTATGGATGTTTTCTCCCATGAGGAGCTTTTCGCCTTTGGTGAGCGTGTGGACAGGGGACTTGAGAGCGCGCATACCTATGATGTGGAACCCAAGATTGACGGATTGTCAATAGCCCTTGAATATGAAAACGGCATTTTTGTCCGGGGTGCCACCAGAGGCGACGGACAGACCGGTGAGGATGTGACAGAGAACCTCAAGACTATTCGCTCTCTGCCAAGGAAGCTTAATAACGCCCCGTCAAGGCTTATTGTTCGCGGCGAGGTATACATGTCCAAGGATACCTTTACCATGCTCAATGCTCAGCGTGAGATAAAGGGTGAAACTCTTCTTGCAAATCCACGCAATGCAGCTGCAGGTTCTCTCCGCCAGCTTGACCCCAAGGTGGCAGCAGAGAGACAGCTTGATGTGATTGTCTATAATATCCAGCTTTGCGACCGGGAGTTTTCCACACATACGGAAACGCTGGACGCTTTGAAGGACTGGGGCTTCGATGTGGTGCCCTATAAGAGCTATGATAATATCCGCGACTGCGTTGAGCGCATAGAGTGGATAGGAGAGAACAGAGAGTCCTTCCCCTATGAAATGGACGGCGCTGTGATAAAGCTCAATGAGCTTTCTCTCCGTGAAGTTCTCGGCAGCACCAGCAAGGCTCCCAGATGGGCTGTGGCATATAAATATCCCCCTGAGAAAAAGCCCAGCCGTGTTGTGGATATAGTGGTGCAGGTGGGACGCACAGGCGTTCTCACTCCCAAGGCGGTGGTTGAGCCGGTCCGCCTGGCAGGTACCACTGTCACCAATGCCACGCTGCATAATCAGGACTTTATAGACAAGCTGGATGTCCGCATTGGCGATACCGTTATCGTCCAGAAGGCAGGAGAGATAATCCCTGAAGTGTTGTCGGTTGACATAAAACTTAGACCGGAAGGCACAGTGCCCTTCCGTCTGCCCTCGGTCTGCCCCGAATGCGGCAGTCCTGTGGTGAGGGATGAGGACGGAGCGGCCATGCGCTGCACCGGCGCCGAGTGTCCTGCCCAGAAACTGAGAAATATTACCCATTTTGCCTCCAAGGAGGCCATGGATATAGACGGCCTTGGTCCTGCTGTGGTGGAGGCTCTGGTAAATGCCTCTCTCATAAGCTATCCTGCGGATCTCTATTATCTTGAACCACAGTCTGTTGCCGGACTTGAGCGCATGGGCAAGAAGAGCGCCGAGAACCTGATAGCTGCCATCGAAAACAGCAAAAACGCAGGTCTTGCCCGCCTTATCTGCGCCTTCGGAATCCGTCAGGTGGGAGCCAAGGCTGCAAAGGTCCTTGCCCGCCACTTCGGAAGTCTGGACGCTATTATGGATGCAACGCTCCTTGAGCTTTTGGCAGTGCAGGATGTGGGACAGATAACCGCTGAGAATATAGTTGAGTATTTTGAAAATCCCCAGTCTCTGCACCAGATAGAGCTGCTTAGACAGGCCGGTGTCAGCTTCATAAGCGATGAGGAGATAGTGGATAAGCGCTTTGCCGGACTTACTTTTGTGCTGACGGGAACCTTGCCCACATATACCCGTGATGAGGCGGGAGCCATAATCGAGAAGTTCGGCGGAAAGGTAAGCGGCAGTGTAAGCAAAAAGACAAGCTATGTGCTTGCCGGTGAGGCCGCAGGCAGCAAGCTTACCAAGGCCCAGAGCCTCGGTGTTCCAATAATAGACGAAGCCGCCTTTTTAAAAATGGTGGAATAAAAGTAGAGTTAAGAGTCTGCGGAGAAATCCGCAGGCTCTTAAGTCATTTTTCCATGGCTGTACGCATAGCTTTTTATACAGCTGATCGCGGAGGTGTAGTCTTGGAGAAATTGAAATATTATATGCTCAGACACAAAAGGGGCTTGGGGATTGTATCTCTGGCGCTTGCGGTGGTACTGATTTTTGTAGCTGTGAATTTTCCTCTTGCCATAAGCGCAGCCAAAACGGAGCGCAAGCTGCCAATATACTGTGTGGAGCGTGATGACAAGTGCGTATCTCTTACCTTTGACGCTGCATGGGGAAATGAGGATACCCAGCAGCTTATAGATATTCTGGGCAAATACGGGGCAAAGGCCACATTTTTTGTTGTTGGCGAGTGGGTTGACAAATATCCCGAATCCGTGAAAGCTCTCCATGACGCGGGCCATGAGGTAATGACCCACTCCGATGACCATGCCCATTTTGCCCAGCTCAGCACGGAACAGATAGCGGCAAATATAAATAAAAGCTGTGATAAAATCGAAGCTGTCACGGGTGTGCGCCCCAAGCTTTTCCGCTGCCCCTATGGAGAGTATAACGATAATGTCATTGAAACCCTCACTGGCCTTGGAATGTATACCATCCAGTGGGATGTGGATTCTCTGGACTGGAAAGACCTGAGCGACGCAGAAATCACGGAGCGGGTGACAGGCAAGGTGCAAAGCGGCAGCATAGTTCTTTTCCATAACGCAGCAAAACATACCCCGGAAGCCCTGCCCGGGATTATTGAGTATCTGCTCAGTAATGGATATAAGATAATACCTGTGTCGGAGATTCTGCTCAAGGGCGAGTACGAAATGGACCATACAGGAAAAATGTGCCCCGTGGGAGAGGCATGAAAATCAATCAGTACTTGAATCCTTTCTTCGGTCTGTTTATAATCAAAGAAGAATGATACTCTTTTTATAAGGAGACTTCCCACATATGAAAAAACAGGTATTTAATCCCTATCTGCCTCTCAATGAGTATGTCCCCGATGGTGAGCCCTATGTCTTCGGCGATCGAGTTTATATATACGGTTCCCATGATGAGGCTGGCAGTAAAATCTACTGTGCCGGTCACTATGTAGGTTGGTCTGCGCCCCTCGATGATCTTACAGATTGGCAATACCACGGAGAGATCTATAAGCGCACCCAGGACCCCTCTAATCCGGAGGATAAACTCCAACTCTGGGCCCCCGATGTTGTTCAGGGTCCCGACGGACGCTACTACCTGTACTACTGCTTCCCTTTCCGTCCTGAAATCGGTGTGGCGGTCAGCGATTCTCCTGCCGGTCCCTTTGAATTTTACGGCCATGTACACAATCCCGACGGAACCACCCTGTCGGAGAAACTGCCTTTTGACCCTGCTGTGTTGGTGGATGATGACGGACGGGTATTTATTTACTACGGTTTTGCCGGACTCCCCAATCCAAACTTCCCTCCAATCGAACTCAGCCCCGGCTGCCTGGTGGTAGAGCTGGAGCAGGATATGGTGACAGTGAAGGAAGGGCCTAAAATGTGTGCTCCCGGCGAGGCAAACGCTGACGGAAGTGACTTTGAAGGTCACGCATTCTTTGAGGCGGCCTCCATCCGCAAAATTGGCAATACTTATTATCTGGTCTACTCCAGCCAGTTGAGCCATGAGCTGTGTTATGCAACAAGTAAGTACCCCGACCGGGACTTTAGCTATGGCGGTATTATTGTTTCCAACGGTGATGTAGGTTTTAACGGCAGAGATAAGGCTGTTAACATGACCGGAAACAACCACGGCGGCATTGTGGAAATCAAGGGGCAGTGGTACATTTTCTACCATCGCCAGACGCATGCAACCGAGTCTTCCCGTCAGGGCTGTGCGGAAAAGATTGAGATTCAGCCCGACGGCAGCATTCCTCAGGTGGAGATTACAAGCTGCGGCTTAAACGGAGGGCCTTTGCTGGGACGGGGCAGCTACAGCGCGGCATATGCTTGCCATCTGACCGGAGGAAATGATCAGGGGATTATGATTTACGGCCAAGACCGTAAGGAGGTCCAGCCATACATCTATGAGGAGAATGAAAATCTCCACTATATTGCCAATGTTGGAAATGGCACGGTGTTTGGCTGGAAATACTTCAGCTTTGAAAGCCTGACTAAGCTGGTTTTGATTGTCCGTGGGGATGCAGCAGGTAAGCTTGAAGTGTTTGTTCAGTGTCCTGAAGGAGATGCTGAGCCTGTCTGTTCCCTTCCCGTTGTGCTGAATGACAGGAGCGGATGGGTGAATGTTTCCTTTGAACTGGACCATCCTCTCAACGGAAATCTACCTCTGTACTTCCGCTACCTTGGAGATGGAAGCATGGATGCAAAGGACGTCATTCTTTAATGATTTCAGAAATCCGAGCGCATTGAATTGCGGTCGGCTTTCTGAAATGCTATCTCTGCAGAAGGAGAGGAAATTAAGTGAGTTACTACGTAGGAATCGACCTTGGTACCTCCGCAATGAAATTGCTGCTGATGGATGCTGCTGGCAAGATTCATAATGCAGTTACCAAGGAATATCCTTTGGAATTCCCTAAACCCGGATGGAGCCAGCAAAATCCTGAGGATTGGAAAAAGGCTCTTTTTGACGGAATTCCGGAACTGATGAATGGCTTTGATGCAAGTGAGCTTGCAGGCGTGGGATGCGGCGGACAGATGCACGGACTCGTTGTGCTGGACGAAAATGACAATGTTATCCGACCTGCCATACTCTGGAACGACGGAAGAACCGCAAAGCAGGTGGATTACCTGAATGATGTTATCGGTAAGGAATGCTTGTCTGCAATGACCGCCAATATCGCATTT
>JAZNZM010000181.1:0-3462 GCA_045594965.1 Oscillospiraceae bacterium
ACCGCTTGGCCTCCGACTTAATAATGTTAAAATAAGAGCAGGACAATCTGTCCTGCTCTTATTTTTGTTAGCGAGGATAAAGAAATGAAAATATTCGTTCCGGGAAGAACAGAGATAATCGGAAATCACACAGACCATCAGCTGGGCAGAGTTATTGCATCCGCTGTAAAGCAGGGTATGACTGCCGACTGCCGCAAATATAATGCTCTCTCCGCCAAGGTAACCAGTGATGGACGCAAGCCCATGATTCTGGATCTCAGCGACCTTGGTCCGAGAAAGGAAGAGGAGGGAACGACCTCCGCTCTTATCAGGGGCATGTGCTGCGCCCTGCAAAAAAGAGGCTACGATATTGGCGGCTTTACAGCTGAGGTCACAAGCCAGCTCCGTTCCGGCGGCGGACTCAGCTCCTCCGCGGCATTCTGTGTACTGATGGGCCGCATTGTCAGTGAACTTTATAACGGCGGCGGGATAGATCCCGTCACCCTTGCCAGATGCGCTCAGGAGGCGGAGAATATCCATTTCGCGAAGCCTTCAGGTCTCATGGACCAGCTGGCCTGCGCAATAGGCAAGGCCGTTTATATTGATTTTCTCAGCGGCGAGATAGTACCCATAGACTGCGACTTTGCTTCCATGGGTCTTACTCTGTGCCTTACCGATACAGGCGGAAGCCATGCTGGTCTCACTGCTGACTATGCTCTTATCCGTGAGGATATGAATGCCGTGGCAGCTGCCTATGGCAAAGATGTTCTTGCTTATGTAAACCGCAACGAATTTGAAAGCCGTGGTTTTGATAATGCCAGAGCAGCAAAGCGGGCAGAGCATTTCTTCGGAGAAAATGAGCGTGTACCCCTTATGCGTGCTGCTATGGAGAAGGGCGATGGGGCTGAGTGCATTCGCATTATGAACCTCTCCGGCCGTTCATCCGAGGAAAAACTCAAAAATATCTCCTGTGATGCAGGTGATGACAGGCTTCAAAAGGGCATAGAGCTTTCTGCAAAGCTTCTTGAGGGCAAGGGCGCATGGCGAGTCCACGGAGGAGGCTTTGCCGGCTGTGTTCAGGCGCTGGTTCCCACGGACTTCTTTGAAAGCTACGCAAAGGCTATGGATGCCAGCTTCGGTCTGGGCAGCTGTTTTAAAATTATGTAAACTCATATATTCGGGGAGGAAGGAAATGCACGAATTCAATCTGAAGAATAATATGCTGCTGGGTGTGGCTTCCTCCGCTACGCAGACAGACGGGGGAAGTCTTGGACACAGCTGGAACGATTGGTATGAGAAGGGTCATGTAAAGGACGGCTCTGACCCTTCAATTGCCGTTGACCACTGGAATCGCTGGAGAGAGGATGTTCTCCTGATGCACAGCTTAGGTGTTAAGACCTGCCGTGTCAGCATTGAATGGGCGAGAGTGGAGCCCCGTGAGGGTGAATTTGACGATGAAGCCATTGCCCATATCAAGGAGGAATTAATGCTCCTTGTGGCTCTCGGTATCAAGCCCCTCGTAACGCTGCATCATTTCACGAATCCCATGTGGTTTGAGGAAAAAGGCGGCTTTGAGATTTACGAGAATGTTATGGCATATCTGCTCTATGTGGAGAAGATGGTCAAGAGCATAGGACATCTTGTAAATGAGTATATCACATTCAACGAGCCCAATGTCTATGCGGTCTACGGTTATTTCTACGGCAAATGGCCTCCGGGACTGAAGAGTCCGTCCGCAACACTGGACGTAATGGGTAATATAGCTTCTGCCCATATAAAGGCTTACCGACTTATTCATGATATGCGCCGCAGCATGGGCTTTAAGGACAGCAAGGTGGGATTTGCAAACCAGTACCGAGTGTTTGTGCCGCGAGACCCACGGAATCCGATTCACAGATCAGAAACAAGGCTTATGAGTGATCTCTTCCAGAATCACCTGAGTCTTGCCATGTTGACGGGAGAATTCAAAAAGCCTCTGAAAAATCACGGTCGTGACCGCAGGGGAGCTTATGCGGACTTCCATGCTGTCAACTACTTTTCCCGTTCCACAGTTTATGGCGCATTCAGTGAGGGAACTGTAAAAGGCGCTTATAAAAGCGACCTTGGCTGGGAGATATATCCCAAGGGCATTTTGGAGTGCTGCGAAAGGCTGCAGAAAATAGTCCGCCTCCCGATCTATATCACCGGAAACGGAGTGTGCGATCTGGATGACCGGTTCCGCAGCCGCTTTATATATGAACATCTGAAGGTTCTCAGCCGCAGCGGACTGCCTGTAAAGCGCTACTACTATTGGTCTTTCACAGACAGCTTCCACTGGCAGGAGGGCGTCTTCCCGCGCTTCGGTCTTGTGCATGTTGATTATGAGACCATGGAGCGCAGAGTAAAGGAAAGCGGAAAATTCTACGGCGAAATTATAAAAAAACATGGTGTCACCGAGGAAATGTACGGTGAGTTTGTGGCAGGAGAGGAGTATCATATATGATGGAAGAGCGCAAGTGGTGGCAGGACGGTGTAGTTTACCAGATATATCCGAGATCTTTCTGCGACAGTAACGGTGACGGCTACGGCGATATTCCCGGCATAATATCCAAGCTTGACAAAATAGAGGCATTGGGAGTGGATGCAATATGGCTGAGCCCCATATACAAGTCTCCTCAGGTGGATAACGGATATGATATTGCCGACTATATGTCCATTGACCCTATGTTCGGCACTATGGAGGATTTTGACAGACTTCTTGCGGAGGCCGGGGCAAGAGGCATCCGTATAATCATGGACCTTGTAATCAACCACACAAGCGATCAGCATGAGTGGTTTCAGCGCTCCAGACGCCGTGAGGAGGGCTACGAGGACTACTATATCTGGGCTGATAAGCCCAATAACTGGGGCGGATTTTTCGGCGGCGGCGCATGGGATTATGATGAGCTGAGAGGCCAGTATTATCTCCATCTTTTTGCCAAAGAGCAGCCTGACCTGAATTGGCGTAATCCCAAAATTATGGAAGAGGTTCAGGACATACTGCGCTTCTGGCTTGATAAGGGCGTTGCCGGATTCCGCTGTGATGTTATCAACATTATATGGAAGAATGACCTTGATAACGGCCTGCCAAGCCCCATTCTTGCAGGTTTGAAGCATTATCATTCTACTCCCGGCTGCCATGCCATACTTCGCCGTCTTCGCAGGGAGGTTCTGGATGAGTACGGTGCATATACAGTGGGCGAAACCGTTTTTGTCAATGAGCAGCAGGGCAGGGAACTGTGCGAGCCCCACAGAAAGGAGCTTGACGAGATATTCTCCTTTGAGCACATGGAGACGGAGCAGATAGGTGTGAAATGGTTCAAGCACCGTTTTGTTCCCGAAAAGTTTTTCCGCTCCATTGCAAAGTGGCAGCACGCCCTCACATGGAATGCCAACTATTTTGAAAACCATGACCAGCCCAGAAGCGTTTCCCGTTTCGGTGATGACAGAAAGTATCACAATAAG
>JAZNZM010000182.1:0-2260 GCA_045594965.1 Oscillospiraceae bacterium
CACCGACGTTGTCGCCAACGTTGTCAGCGATGGTAGCGGGGTTACGGGGGTCATCCTCGGGGATGCCGGCTTCAACCTTACCGACAAGGTCAGCGCCGACGTCAGCAGCCTTGGTGTAGATACCGCCGCCAACACGGGCGAACAGTGCCATGAAGGAAGCGCCCATGCCGTTCATAACCATGATGTTGGCAAGAGCATCGGAATCAAGACCTGCAAGCTTCAGGCCGATGAACCAGAGGGAGATGTCCAGCATGCCGAGGCCAACAACGGTGAAGCCCATGACGGAGCCGGAGGAGAAAGCAACGCGGAGACCCTTGTTGAGGCCTTCGTGTGCGGCGTGAGCGGTGCGGGCGTGGGAAGCGGTGGCGATCTTCATGCCAACGAGACCTGCCAGCATGGACCAGATGCCGCCGGTGAGGAAGGCGAAGGGAGTTACGCGGGAGAGCATTGCACCCTTGGAAGCGAATGCGATAACCAGCAGAATGACGAATACTATCGCGAATACGATTGCAACAGTGGTGTACTGGCGCTTGAGATATGCGTTAGCGCCGGAACGGATAGCGGCAGCGAGCTTTATCATCTTCTCGTCGCCCTCGGAAGCCTTCATGACCACATTGCGCTGGATGATAGCAAAAATGATAGCCACGACTGCGCCGATAATACCTACCCAAATCAGGTTTTCCATATTGTCGTTACACTCCTTAATAAGTTTTCATCGCTTGTTTACGACGTACCAAACGTATGGTACGTTTGGTGCATGTTGCACAAAAGATGAGTGCTTTACTGGTAAATAATAACCGAAATTGCGGCGAATTGCAATCAAAATCTTGCGCATCGACTATTGACAAAATTGAGATAATCGGTTAAAATGACGCATACTCATAATGGGGCGGAAGTTGGATTTCCGCCTCTTTTTTTGGTGCAGATATCCTTTTTTGTGCAAGTATAACAAAATAGAAAAGTAAGAGGCCCGAAATTTCATCACCGTATGTGATGTGATTTCGAGCCGCTTTTTTGTTTCCAAATTAAAACTTATGTGCCGAAGAGCATGGAAATGTGCTTTTGAGCCTCTTCATAGACTCCGTCAAAATCCACATGGGGATTATATATGGTCTCCAGCTCGTCGTGGAGCGCCTTGGCTGCTGCCAAAGTGTCTGCGGCGAAAGCCATATATTCGCAGCTAAGCTTCCTTGCCCGGCGAAGTGTGGGTCTCATGTCTGCAAGGCGCTCACGTGAAGGCAGAGTGTCCAGACGAATATGGCGATAGGGCTGCAGCTCATCGCGCCCCGGTCCTCCGCATACAAGAGCCAGAGACAGCTCCGGAAATATCAGCGCGTTTATCAGCTCCGGGTCCAGACAGTCGGGGCAGACAATCACACTAAGTCCCTTCTCAAGTGCTGCAGGCAGCAGTTCGCGGAGATATATATGTCCAAGCCCCAGCCCGTTATCCAAAAGGCAGATGCGCTCACATAATGAGGAAATTGTGGATGAGAGGAATATCTGCCCTTTACAGCTCAGGGCTTCCAAAAAGCGTTTGCTGACGGATGCCGTGCCCTTTCTGCTCTTGAATTCTCTGCCGGCGAAGAGGGCCGCCTTTTTGCCAAGTTTTTCCCTTGTGTCATTATCCGCAATATCCGGGACGCAGCGGGGAAGTGAGGAGGCGGCCGAGGCGATAGAGGCATAGGCTGCTGAGTAGAGTGCTTTATACCGATGATTCAGATCCATTATGTGCTTTCTTTCGGGTATGAGGGCAGCGCTGTCATAGAATCTGCCCAGATCCAGATACATCCCACTGCAGCCGGGATAGGCAGAGTCAATGGAATGGGGGGCAGTGCCGTCCACATAGCCCACTTTTAGCGCGGGTATAAACACTCCGTCTATGGAGTCCGGGTCACCGGAGCACAGTATGTATTCCACATCCAGACCTTCCTTTTCCGCGGCCGCACCGATTCTTCTCATAAAGCTTGATTTGCCGCAGCCGGGGCCTCCCTTGATAACATGGAGAAAGCAGCCCTCATCCGCAGGGCAGAAGCCACCATATAGCGAACGAAAGCCGTATCTTGAGTTCGCACCCAGAAAATACTCGGTTTTGTGTGCCAAAGCCATATCAAAAAAACACCCTTCCCACAGAATTTGTTCAATACAAAATATGCGGAAGAGTATCAAGCGGTGTCGGAGAGTGTTTACTTAAAAGGAAACCCCGTCCCACAGGGGACGGGGTAAGACATTGATCAGAAGCCCAGATTCAGGCCGCCGGTGA
>JAZNZM010000183.1:0-2733 GCA_045594965.1 Oscillospiraceae bacterium
GTAGGCGCGGATGTCCGCAATGGTGCTGTTCTCAAAGCCCCATGCGTGGTCAATAAGCAGCTCGGCATTTACGCCGAAAAGCTTATACAGCAGCTCTTCATTGTAGTAATCCTGCTCAGAGCCAATGGAGCAGCGGGCCACATCACCCATGGTGTACATGCCCTGCTCCTCCAGCTTTCGGGCATAGCCTCTGCCCACACGCCAGAAGTCGGTAAGGGGACGGTGGCACCAAAGCTCACGGCGGTAGCTCATCTCGTCCAGATAAGCTATGCGCACTCCGTCGGCGTCGGCTGCAACGCGCTTTGCCATAATGTCCATGGCGACCTTGGCGAGATACATATTCGTACCTATGCCTGCGGCGGCGGTGACTCCCGTGGCCTCCAGAACCTCCTTTATGAGCATTTTGGCAAACTCCCTTGGGCTGAGACAGCTGGGGGCGAGGTAGGGAGTCAGGTCTATGAAAACCTCGTCTATGGAGTAAACATGAATGTCCTCGGGGGCCACATGGCGTAAATACACCTGATAAATTCGGCTTGAATAGTCCATGTAAAGAGCCATCCGTGGGGGAGCCGCTATAAAGCTCAGCTTAAGCTCCGGGTGGACGGCAAGAGAGCGTGCGTCGCAGCTCTCGCCCTGAAACTCCCCGCCGGGGCAGGCGCGAAGGCGGACAGCGTTTATATCCCTTACCTGCTCTGTGACTTCGAAAAGTCTGGCTCTGCCGGAAATGCCGTAGGCCTTCAAAGCAGGGGTAACGGCGAGACAAATGGTCTTTTCCGTGCGTGAAGCGTCGGCCACCACGAGATTTGTGTTCATAGGGTCAAGACCCCGCTCCACACACTCCACGCTGGCGTAAAAGCTTTTCAGATCTATGCATACATATACGCGCTCCAATTGCCTCACCTCCTTTTTTATCAGATTATCACCCTTTGTGGGAAAGGTCAAACATTTGCCCTGAATGCGACATTGGAATAACAAAGCCCCCTCTGAGGAGGGGGCTGTCAGCGAAGCTGACTGGGGGAGAGAATTTGTGTTTCCGGCTAATCATAGGGGTTTCCGAATTGTTCTCTGCCTCAGTCACTTGCTTAGCAAATGCCAGCTCACACATCAGAGGGAGCTTATTAAATGATCATTTTTTTTCCTAATTGCCAGAAGGCCACAGCGCTGGCGGCGGCCACGTTCAGGGAGTCCACCCCGTGGCTCATGGGTATGCAGACGGTGTAGTCGCTCTCTGTAATGGTGCTGTCGGCAAGTCCGTCACCCTCAGTGCCCATGATAATGGCCAGACGCTCCTCGGCGGCAAGGCGGGGATCGTCGATGTTGAGGCTGTTTTCCTTCAGCGCCATGGAAACGGTCTTGAAGCCCAGCTCATGGAGCTGCTCATGCCAGTTGTCTCCCAGATAGGTCCACGGTATCTGGAACACGGTGCCCATGCTCACACGGGTGGCGCGGCGGTAGAGGGGATCGGCACAGGCAGGGGTGAGCAGCACTGCGTCCATGTTCAGGGCGGCAGCGGAGCGGAAAATGGCTCCTATGTTGGTGGGGTTAACAACGTTCTCCAAAACGGCTACTCGTCTTGTGCCGCGGCATACCTCTTCTACAGAGGGCAGCGGGCGGCGGCGCATGGCGCAGAGAAGACCCCGGGTGAGCTTGAAGCCTGTAAGACGGCAAAGCACATCCAGCTCTGCGGTGAATACGGGCACATCGCCGCAGCGCAGCAGCACCTCCCGCGACTGTCCCTCAAGGTGGCGGCGCTCAGTGAGAATGCTCACGCTCTCATAGCCTGCATCCAGCGCCCGTTCTATTACCTTGGGACTCTCGGCGATAAAGAGTGCTTCCGAGGGATTTTCCCTGTTAACAAGCTGATTCTCCGTGGCTCTGGCGTAAACATCAAGTCGGGGATCATTGAAATCATGAAGTTCTATAACATTGGGCATGGCTGAAATTTCCTTTTTACTTGATAAAACCATTATAGCTTAGCAGAGGAAATATTTCCACAAAAAAACTGCGCGGAGTGTATCCGCGCAGTTTTAAAGTTTTAAGCTTATTTCCATGCAAAGGTTACAAGGCCGTAGATATAGATGAATATGATTACTACGGGGACGAGGTAGCGGAATATCCACTTCATCCAGCCTCTAACCTTGAGACCCTCGCCGGCGTTGGCTTCGGCAAGGAACTTATCCCAGCCCCAGCCGAACTTGTTGCAGCAGAACAGGGCGAAGGCCAGAGAGCCAAGAGGCAGCAGGTTGTAGCTGACAATGAAATCCCAGAAATCAAGCCATGCGGAACCGTCTGCGAAGGGCTGGAAGGTGAACAGGCTGTAGCCCAGAGCGGTGGTGAGGGCAATGACGAAAATGCCGATGCCGCAGACAATGCAGCCCTTGGGACGGTTCCAGCCGGTGAGCTCACGGACGCAGGCGAGAATGTTTTCGAAAACAGCCAGCTCGGTGGAGAGGGCTGCAAAGACCATGAAGAGGAAGAACAAAGTGCCCCAGAAGCGGCCGCCTTCCATGTTGACGAAAACCGTTGCCATGGTGTCAAAGAGCAGAGCGGGGCCTGCGCCGACTTCCATATTGTAGGTGAAGCAGGCGGGGAAGATGATGAGACCGGCGGTGATGGCAACGAAAGTATCGAGCAGGACGATGTTGGTGCTCTCACCAAGGAGGGTGCGCTCTTTGCCGAGGTAACTGCCGAAAATAGCCATGGAGCCGATACCCAGAGACAGAGTGAGGAAGG
>JAZNZM010000184.1:0-5667 GCA_045594965.1 Oscillospiraceae bacterium
TATTTTATTGTGTTAAAGTAAAGCTTTGAAGTCCATAAATGCTTTCATGGGTGTAAAAAAATTGACTATGTCAATTTTTTTACACCCATGAAAGAGGCATCTTATTTGCCGAAATACTCTCTTGCGAAATTGATAAATTCAAAGAATGCTTTTTTATGACGGATGCTGTTGTTCCAGATTATGCGCAAATACATTTTAGGTGCTTCATCAATGGGAATGGTGACTATCTCCGGGTCATTTTCCATACTCTGACGGGGCTGGACACTGCTGCACAGATTTTCTCTTATCATCTGCTTCACGGAAGACACCTGCTTGGTTTCATGGACGATGTTTGGCCTCAGACCATTAGCGGCATAAAGCTGCACCGTCTGGTTATGTCTGGGGTCAAGTCCGCTGAGACCGATGAGCGGCTCATCTTTTATATCATGAATGGATACGCTCTCCCGCTTGGCAAGAGGGTGATCCTTGCTGCAGCAGAACACGAAGGCAGATTCCTCTATGTTCATATAGTCAAGGCCATCCATTTCATCTTCACTGCTGAGGGAAATGAGCACATCAAGCTCCGGGTCAAGGCTGCGGTTATCCAGAAAGGACGCACCGATATCCGGCATTTTCAGGCGAATATGGGGACTGTGCTTTGTAAATTCCCCAAGGAAGGACAGAATGCGGCAGCGCGCTGTGAAGGTCAGCCCTATATTGAGCCAGTGGTCATTTTCAGAGGAATATGCGTCCTTGATAGCTTCCATCTCTGTGCGCAGCTCTGCCACCATTTTCTCTATTTTCATGCACTTGTCGTAAAAAACAATTCCGGCCTCCGTAAGGGCAACACCGGAGGTTGTGCGCCTGAAAAGCTCTATTCCGAATTCCTGCTCAAGATCCTTTACCGTGCGGGAAACTGCAGGCCTGGATACCAAAAGCTCGTCAGCTGCCTTGGATATGCTGCCATACTTGCAGACCGCCATCATATATTCCAGCTGGAAAAATTTCATAACTTTTCCTCCCCTGATAAGGCTTTCAGCTCACCTATATATATTATATATGATAATTCATTTTTGTTACGCCGTCAACGAACTTTTACAGCCCTTGTGCATTTTGAATACTTCTATGCTCTTTTTTTCTACAAATTAGTTATTCTTTTTCTATTCCCAAAACCCCGTAATCAATGTATAATACTTTCATATACTAAAGTAAATTCTAAAATACATTCTAATTTTCACATAAGGAGGCGCCCTATGAAAATTGCAATGCTAACCGCAAAAAAACGCTTTGATACCTTTTCCGACCCCGCAATGATGCCTGCCGATACCGAGCTTTTTTTCCTTGGTACCGATTACACAGAGGATGAGGCCATTGCCGCGCTGGGCGATGCTGAGGCTCTGCTGGTGGACTCCGTTCTCCCTGTCACCGAGAAGATGATAGCCGCCATGCCCAAGCTTAAGTTCATCCAGGCTGAGGGTGTTGCCTATAACAAGATAGACATTGAGGCCGCTGCAAAGGCAGGTATCTATGTCTCCAACAACCGCGCCGTCAACGCCGCTCAGGTTGCAGAGCACAGCGTTATGCTCATTCTCGCCGTTCTCCACCGTCTCCTTGAGGGCGATGCAGAGGTGCGTGCCGGCAGACAGAACGAGACCAAGCTGCGTTTCATAGAGGAAGGTCTCAACGACATTATCGGCAAAAAAGTCGGTCTTGTGGGCTTCGGTGCTATCGGCAAGGAGCTTGCCAAGCGACTCCTTCCCTTCGGCACCCAACTTTTCTACTATGACCCCTTCCGCGCTCCCGCTGAGGTAGAGGCAGAGTATTCCATCACCTATATGGAGAAGGAGGAGCTGCTCTCCTCCTGCGACATCATCACTCTCCATGTTCCCGTAACTCCCAGCACCACCAACTTCATCAACGCCGAGACTCTGGCCCTCATGAAGCCCAACGCCATTATCATCAACGCCGCCCGCGGCCTTGTTGTGGACACTCAGGCTCTGGCAGACGCCATCATGTCCGGTCAGATCTACGGCGCCGGACTTGACACCATCGAGCCCGAACCCGTTCCCATTGACTCCCCCGTTCTCACCATGCCCGAGCCCTGGAGCAAGCACATTGTTCTTTCTCCCCATGTGGCCGGCACCACCAAGTCTGTTTTCTTTGCCGCCTACCGCAACTTCTGGAAAAACATCAATGCGGTTATGAATGGCGAAAAGCCCATGAACATCGTCAACGGTCTGTAAATAAACGAAAAAAAAGAAGCCCCGGGAGAGGGGCTTCTTTTTTTAGGTTGTCAAAAAAGTCTTTTTGACAAGCTGAAACCAGTTTTTGAACTTCAAAAAGTTCAAAAACTTATGATTTAATCATTAAGAGGGGCCTTTGCCCCCTTAATAATCCCCCGCTGCTCTATTTCTTTTCTGCACAGCATAGGTTTTTCGACAGTCTCAAGGCCGTGTACCTGCTTGCAGGTACACGGCCTTAATTGCTTCAGTATTCAACTTTTATGAGACACAGTCCCTTCGCCGGAGCGGTGGGACCCGCCTTGCTGCGGTCAAGGGAACTGAGAATATCTGCCATGTCTCCGGGCTTTTTTAAGCCCATGCCAACCTCAAGCAAGGTGCCGGCCATGATGCGCACCATGTTGTAAAGAAATCCTTCGCCCCGGAAATATATATCCATATTCTGTCCGGAAAGGAGAATATCAATGCCCTCCACGGTTCTCACCGTGGATTTTTTATACCGCTTCAATGAGCAGAAGGCTTTGAAGTCATGCCTGCCGCACAGGGCTGATGCGGCCTTTCTCATGGCCTCGATATCAAGAGGCTCCTCAACGCGGTGCTGATATTTGCGGCGGAAAACATCGGGCACAGAGCCCATCCGTATGCTGTAGCGGTATGTCTTTCCCTTTGCGTTGAGACGGGCGTGAAAGCGTTCGGGAGCCTCCTCGGCGGCAGTGATGGCTATGTCCTCGGGGAGATAGCCGTTGGCCCTTGTCATAAGCTCCCCCGGGGGAATGGAGGAAGCAAGGCGCAGGCTGGCTGTCTGGGCTTCGGCATGTACACCGGCGTCGGTACGCCCTGCGCCGTGGATTTCCACAGTCTCCCCGGATATTGAGGAGAAAACGGCCTCAAGCTTGCCCTGAATGGTGTTGTCTGTGTTGCCCTGTCTCTGCCAGCCGTCATAGCGGCTGCCGTCGTATGAAATGGTGAGCTTGTAGTTCATGGCAGTCTCCATTAGCATTTGATGGTAAAAGTATAATACAAGAGGGCAAAAAAGTAAATCAGGCAGATTTCCGGTTGTGGTACACAAGAGAGCTGTAGTATAATAAAGGCAAATAAAAGCTGGGGGTGCAGCAGTATGGCAAGACCCGTAAGTGCCTATGAGGCAAAAAAGCTGAGAGACAAAAGCAAGAAGTCTCTTGCCGAGATACGCGCCGCTCTTTTGAGCGGAGAGAAAAACCGGGAGAATATTCAGGCTGCTGCCACGGCCATGGCCTTGGAGCAGGCCCGTGAGGTGCTGAAAAGCATTGCCGTGGAGGAACTGAACAGAGACAAAAGGGGGATAAGGGTGAAGGCCTTGCGGGACGCAGGCTTTGCAACCCTCGGTGATGTGGAAAGAGCCGGCATCAGCCGCCTTGCTGCTGTAAACGGCATCAGCGATGAGGGCGCAAGGGCTATCAGGGCGCGGCTTAAGGAAATCGCCGACACCACAGTCTCCGGCGTGAAGATAAGGCTCAGCGCTGATAATAAATCTCCTGCCGCAACCAAGCTCATAAAGGAATTATATGTCAGCAGATGCTCTGTTTCTCCCCTTATGGACTGCGCAATTGCTCAGGAGGAGCATGGCAGCAGAATCGAAAAAGCGGTGCTTGCAATTGCCCCTGCAACGGGAGGACTTAAGTGGACCTTTGCCTCAAAGGCAAGCAGAGCCGCTGCGGTGGAGGCCTTTGAATATATCAAAAGCCTTGAGGAGGGAGATTATTATAAGATCCTGGGAAAAGCCCTTGACCGGCTGAAAAAGCTCTCAAGGGTGGCAGACTATGAGTGCTGGGAGGATTTTGAGAAAAACTCCATAGAGTATTACACCGTTCTTGAGAGCATCTGCCCGGACATGGTTGGCTCGGACAGTCTTTACGGTCTGCCCGGTGAGCTGGCGGAGGCCGTGGCCGCCGTGGAGCTTCGTCTGGAGGGGCTGCACTGCACTCTCCGCCGCTATCAGGAGTGGGGCGTCAAATATGCCATCCACATGAAAAGAGCCCTGCTGGGTGATGAAATGGGCCTTGGCAAGACAGTTCAGGCCATAGCCGCCATGCTGCATCTGAAAAACGAGGGGGAGAGCCATTTTATGGTTGTCTGCCCCGCAAGCGTTCTCACCAACTGGTGCAGGGAGATTGAAAAGCACAGTGTGCTCAAGGCTGTAAAAATACATGGAGCGGACAGGGAAGAGGCCTTCGCGCGCTGGCAAAGGGAGGGCGGCGTTGCCGTGACCACCTTCGAGACCACGGGGCACATCCCCTGCGATGGAGCTTTCCACTGCGCGATGACCGTGGTGGACGAGGCACATTACATTAAAAATCCGGAGGCGAAACGCAGTGCGAATACCCGGCGCATCTGCGAAAAATCCCACCGTGTGCTTTTTATGACCGGTACTGCCCTTGAAAACCGGGTGGACGAGATGCTGGAGCTTATCGGTGTTCTCAAACCAGAGATCGCTGCCGAGGCTCAGACCATGGCTTTTATGTCCTCGGCTCCCCAGTTCAGGGAGAAAATAGCACCTGTATACTACCGCCGCCGTCGTGAGGATGTGCTGACGGAGCTTCCCGAGCTGATTGAAAATATGGATTGGTGCAGCATATCCGGAGAGGAACAGCGCATTTATGAGGAGGCGGTCATGTCCGATAACTTTGCCGCAGCCAGAAGGGTTTCATGGAATGTGGAGGAGCTTGCACAGTCCTCCAAGGCTTTGCGTCTCAGGGAGATAATAGAGGATGCGGAGGAGGATGGGCGAAAGATAATAGTTTTCACCTATTTTCTTTCCACCATTGCAAAGCTCACTGAGTTTTTCGGAGAGCGCTGCATGATGCCCATCACGGGTTCCGTAGCGCCTGCCGAAAGACAGAAAATCATAGACGAATTTGAAAAAGCTCCTGCAGGAAGCGTGCTTGTGGCGCAGATACAGGCGGGAGGTACAGGACTGAATATTCAGACCGCCAGTGTGGTGGTTATCTGCGAGCCTCAGTTCAAGCCCTCCATTGAAAATCAGGCCATATCCAGAGCCTACCGTATGGGCCAGACCCGAAATGTTCTTGTCCACAGACTTCTCTGCGATGACACGGTGGATGAGCGCATTGTTCAGATTCTGGCGGAAAAACAGGCGGCCTTCGATGCTTTTGCCGATGAGTCCGCTGTGGGCATGGAGAGCCTTGAGCTTGATATGAAGGGCTTCGGCGATATACTCGCGGAAGAAAAAAAGCGCATTGCCGCCAAAAACTGAGGTGCATAATATGAAAACTTCTTTCGACCCTCTTTATCAAAAATACCCTTCCCGCCGCTATCCTATCTATGCCCGTGGGGGCATGGTAAACTGTTCAAGCCCCATGGCAGCCGCGGCTGGGCTTGATATACTGCGACGTGGAGGCAACGCAATGGATGCGGCGGTGGCGGCCGCGGCCGCGCTGACGGTGGTGGA
>JAZNZM010000185.1:0-5256 GCA_045594965.1 Oscillospiraceae bacterium
CGTGACGAGCTGCCTCCCCCCATCATGCGCAGCGGTGAGGTTATGGAGATAAAGGATCTGAAGCCCGGCATGATAATGGTTGGCACTGTGCGCAATGTTATCGACTTCGGTGCATTTGTGGATATAGGCGTCCACCGCGATGGCCTTGTACACATCTCCGAGATAGCCAACAAATTCATCCGTCACCCCAGCGAGGTAGTCAGCGTTGGCGATGTGGTGAAGGTCATGGTACTTGAGGCTGACGCCAAAAAAGGTAGAATCAATCTCTCTATCAAACAGGCCAAATGATAATTCAAGAGGAAGTGCCCCGCACTTCCTCTTTTTAATTCTTTTTGTAAGATTTTGCTGAATACGAGGTCTCTTTATTGAAGGAGGTGACAGGATGAACTCATTTGATGAGCTGTACAGAGAGTGCTTCAGGGATGTTTACCGATATCTCTGCAAGCTGTGCTGCGACGAAGCGCTGGCCGAAGAACTGACCAGCGACACATTTTTCAAGGCCATGAAAAGTCTTGACAGCTTTCGCGGTGACTGCGATGAACGACTCTGGCTTTTGAAAATCGCCAGAAACTGCTTTTATGATCACAGAAAAAAGGCCGCCCCACTGAAAAGTCTGGACGAGCCAGGTGCGGAAGAGCTCATTTCCCACTTCCCCGGTCCGGAGGAACAGGTACTCAGCAGGTCGGAGGCGGAGAAGGCCATGAAGCTGCTGGAGGCTCTTCCGGAGGTGCAGCGGGAAGTATTCATGTGGCGCTTTCAGGGCGGTCTCAGCTTCCGCAGCATCGGAGCCATGTATGGTAAAAGCGAAAATTGGGCCTGCGTCACCTGTCACAGAGCCCGTCTTGCCTTAAAAAAAGGATTGGAGGATTAAAATTATGGATAACATTTGTCCTATTATACAGGATATTCTGCCTCTGTACGCGGAGAGTCTGGTTTCGCCTGAAAGCGAACAAATCATCAACGAGCATCTTCATAGCTGCCCCCGTTGCAGAGAAGCCGCGGCAAGGGTCTCCGCTCCTGCCGCTATTCCTGATGAAGCCCCCCTTCCCCTCAGCGCTTTGCGAAGAAAGCTCAGGAGAAAAAAGCTCCTTGCCGCCGCTTTAGGCATTCTTGCCGGACTCATAGCGGTGATATGCATTGTATCGGCTCTTAACACACCGGAATATTTCCCCTACTCAGACGGAATTGTTGATGTTCGTTCCAGCGCAAATGGACTGATTCTGCACTCGGAAGAAAATGTTGACGTTCAGTCTGCAGGAGACGGGCTGATTCTGTTTTTCAGCCCCGGTGTTTCCGATTTCTCCATCAGTGAAAGCCGTGAGCCGGAAAGCGATCTGACAATTTATACCGTTGAGGCATGGACCAGCCGTTGGGATTCAATGAAGCCCGACAGAAACGCACTCAGCACTGTTATAAGCGACGACTCCCCATTTGCGGTGTACTATGCCCAGAATAACGGCAGAGAGGACATCTGCATATACGGCGAAGAACATATTTCCGGCGGAATGATCACGCTCCCTGCCCTGAGGATGGGATACTATGTTATCATTATGGCAGTGCTGTTCATCGTTCTGACACTGACAGCAATTGTTTTACGCAAAAAAAGGGCGGGAGTCTGCCTTGGCATAGCCGCTCTTTACCCTGCATCTTACCTTCTGAGCCATATTGTCCTTGGTATAGGGACCGTCAGCTATTCCTTCTCCCGGGACTTTGGCCTCGTGCTGCTGTGCTCCGTACCTATTTTCATTTTGCTGCTGCTTGCACGGGAGCTTATCAAATGCTTCAGATGAAAAAAAGCCTCTTTCCTTCACAGGGGAAAGAGGTTTTTTCATCTTGGTATGCATTTCACACACGGCAGCTATGGAGGAATTCCTCAATAAGCTGCATTTGACTGGGCCGGAGGGCATGTCCGAAAATGCCCAGCCATACACGCTTGCCGGCATATCTGTCAACAACAGCCTTCACGGCTTCAATGATCTGAGCGTCCTCCATAGGTTCATCAAGCAGCAGGGTTATGCCAAATTTGAAGCGGGAGCCGTATTTTTCAGCCAGTCCGAATGCGTCCACAACGGGCTGCCCCTTCCATGTGTCAACACCGGTGGCGATAATGTTGGGAACCAGCTCATCGATCTTTCCGCAGGAATGCTGCTCGATAAATACGCCCTCTGCATGGGCAGCCTCAGCAAGACGCTTTATATAGGGCACTATCATTTCTCTGTGGGTGTCCGGAGAAAACATGCTGCTTATCTGGGTTCCCCAGTCATCGTGTATCTCCACTATGTCCACCCCGAAATGCCGGCGAAGAAGCTTTATATACCGGATATAAAAATCCGTCAGTTTCTCAAAAAGAGCGCTCACAGACTCCTGCTGTTCCTCGTCTATGAGGGCCATAGCTGCGTTTTCAAAGCCTACGAGGGAGATAAGGCGCTCGAAATAGCCTGTGTACAGAGTGGTGGCCACCAGCTTGTCTGATTTAAGATAATCGGAGTTTTCCCGGGCGCATCCGGCCCAGTCCATGGAGTCCAGATCAGGGAATACCACTTCATCCTCCCAGTCCTCAATATCCTCGAAAAGAGGGGCTGTCTCCATAGAGCCTCCCACGGAGGCCTGATATATCCATTCAACGCCAAGAAGGTCCTTTCCACCCATAGCTCCGGTATAGGGCTGCTGCTGCGCAACAAAGCCGCGGGCAGCATGGTCGGGGATGAATGTGGGACGAAACTGGAGCATATCCATATTGGAAGGAACCCAATCATAATCCTCTCCGCTAAGGAAGCGGATGAAATTTTCTCTGGGAGTCATAGCATTACCTCTCTTTTGTGTCGCAGCGAAGGCTTTTTCTGTATCCTTGCTCACTTTGGAGTATAGCATATGCCAAAACTTCTTTTCAAGTTCAAGGGTCTGTCTTTACTATAATAATTAGGCATACCAGTCTTTACCCGGATATCCACACCGTATGAATCAAAAGCTTTCAAATATAGGCTCCAGATTTTCGTCGGAGTATTCTATCTCCGAGGAATACATACGGGCATATTCCACCAATGTCTCAAGCTCTGCCGGTTCACCGTGACTGAGCAGCAGAGCGGCCAGCATGCGGCAGCTGAGACAGGCAAAAGCCGCCTTTGAGCCTATGTCACCGTCATCCAATGCGGAAAAAAGGTGGCGGTAGATAAAATAGCAGAAGAGATTATAGAACCATCTTTCCTGTGAATTTATGAGAGAGTCTATATCTTTTTCATCCCAGCTGCCCTTACCGAGCCTTTCAAGGCAGACAGTCCAGTCGGCATCAAGGCGCTCAAGCCCAAGATAAAGCCTCGCCCAATCCCCCATACTTTTCTCCGGAATCTCCCCTCCGCATAGCTCGAGGGCCGCCTCCATCCTCTTGCAGACAGGCATTTCGGACTTATCCATTATCTCAAATATCTCCTCACGGAGATCCATGAGACAGTCCTCGTCCATGGTATATTCTCCATCTCCCTCTTCAACAAGAGCAAATGAGCGTTCCTGTGAAAGGATGAGCCGCGCCGCTTCCTCGCAGCAAAGGCCGAGGCCAATCTCCGTTCTCTCACTGAGATATGTGCGGAAACGGGGATGGTCGGTGCATATATCGCTTATGGCATCCTCGCCCAAAGTCAGGATTATCTCGCAGAGATTGTTCCCGTCAAGGAAGGGGCAGCGTTCATCCTCTCCAAGTATGAAGTGGGGCTGCTCAGATACAAAATCAATGCATCTGCACATTTTTTCCCCAAGAGCGCCCTCTGTTTTTTTGTAGTGCTCCGCGCTGACGGGGTCTATGTCTATCTCCCAGCCTATGCAGCAGCTGTGGCGGCAGGCAGACGCAATGCAGGCAAAGTCCTTATAATAATCCGGGTAAGCTGTTATCATGGTTTCGCTCCTGAATTTGATGGGTTTATTATATCTCCAATATGAGCTTTCCCGCAATAGTCTCTTGAATTTTCTCTTCCTTAAATATAAAATGTATTCAATAATTTGAAAGGAGAACAAACATGAAGGTTCTTATGATAAACGGAAGTCCCAACCAATCCGGCTGCACCTACACAGCACTCAGCATAGTTGCCGAGGCTCTGGCAGCCGAGGGCGTGGAAAGCGAAATCGTCTGGCTGGGCAATGGCCCTGTACGTGACTGCATTGGCTGCGGTGCCTGCCGCAAAACAGGAAACTGCGTTTTTGACGATGACAATCTCAGCGTTCTCAAGGCCAAGTGCGCCGGGGCGGACGGCTTCGTCTTCGGTTCGCCCGTTTACTATGCCCATCCCAGCGGACGCATTCTCTCCGTCCTTGACAGGCTTTTCTTCTCCGGCAATTCTGTTTTCAAGGGCAAGCCCGGAGCCGCCGTTGTCTCTGCCCGAAGAGCAGGCACCACCGCCAGCGTGGATGTTCTCAACAAGTATTTCTCCATCTCCCAGATGCCCATCGTTGGCTCCAGCTATTGGAATATGGTTCACGGCAGCAAGGCAGAGGATGTACTGCGGGACGAGGAAGGCGTGCAGACCATGAAAAACCTTGGCCGAAACATGGCCGCCATGCTCAAGGGCGAGTCCCTGCCAAACTCAAACAACACTTATGGCAGCTGGACAAATTTCGTCAGATAAAAAAGAATGTTAAAAATATGAAAAACGCTGAACAAATGTTCGGCGTTTTTCTGTTTTATGTACTTATTCCCCTCAAAAGCTCTTAAAGCTGTGAAAGTTATTTTTTTCACCCTATTTATTGTGTTGACTATTCTTCTTGAGAATGATACAGTTATACTGTTCGACATAAAACACATTTTGGAGAGATAATAAATGAGCAAGCTTTACAAAACCAGAGCGGGCGGCGCCACGGTGACCATTTTTGTCCCCTATGACTGCTGCAACAACTGCCCCTTCTGCATTAACAAAGCTGAATACGCAAACAACGAAGGCTTCAGTGCCGATAAAATAATTGAGAGCATAAAGTATATTGATTCCGTAACCCCCAACTGCGACATAGTTTTCACCGGCGGAGAGCCTCTTGCCGACCTTGAGTGCCTCCAGACCATGCTGGATGCTGTTCCCACCACCCACCGGGTTTTCATCAACACCACACTGCCTGTTATGCACAAATACAGCCAGGAGCAGGTTATTGAGTTCCTCAACCGCAACGCCCAAAAGCTCACCTGCGTGAATGTTTCCCGCCATCTTGAGCCCTTTGTAGAGGAGGGCAGCGACGAGATTTTCGCTAAGCTGAAGGTGCCAACCCGCATCAACTGTGTCC
>JAZNZM010000186.1:0-2363 GCA_045594965.1 Oscillospiraceae bacterium
AAGCTTAAGACTCTCCATAAAGTCCAGAATGGCATATACATCAGCGCCGGGGTCGATGACCGCGCACTTGAGGGTTTTCTCGTCGGCTACAACATAGCAGTTGGTCTCAATGGGACCCACCATGAGAGTTTTGATTATCATGTTGAAAAATCTCCTTTCCGCTTTGGCTTCCCCTGGGGGAAGCTGTCATGGCGTAAGCCGTGACTGATGAGGGACAAGGTTTTTGAGCTGTCAGCAGGACAGTTCCCTCATCCGCCCATGCTTCGCCTGGGCACCTTCCCCCAAGGGAAGGCTTTATCTTATATCCCGTGCTTACCGGCGGTGTCGAACAGTATGGTCACGGGGCCGTCGTTTACGGATTCAACCTTCATCTCCGCTCCGAAGATGCCGGTTTCCACCTTGAAGCCGCGGCTGCGGCACTCGTTTATCACAAGCTCGTAGAGAGGAATGGCCTTTTCGGGGCGGGCGGCCTCGGTGAAGCCGGGACGGCGGGAACGGCAGTCGGCAAAGAGGGTGAACTGGCTTATTATGAGAAGCTGGTTGCAGCCGGCGTCCGTGGGGTTCACATTCATTTTTCCGGCCTCGTCATGGAAAATACGCAGGCCGCATATCTTGTCGGCAATCTTTTTGGCCTCAGCCTCGGTGTCATCGGTGTGGACACCAAGAAGCACCAGAAAGCCCTTTCCTATTTTTCCGTTGACCTTTCCGTCAATGGTGACGGAGGCAGAGTCAACACGGGTAAGAACAGCACGCATGGTTAAAAATTCCTTTCCTTACATAGCTCCCTCTGATGAGGGCGCGACGCGTTAAGCAAACAGCCCGGTGGGCTGTTTGTAGCCAAAGCGGGGAGCAATCTATGATTGCGACCCGGGCCGAAGGCCGGCTCGCGCACGCGAGACTGAGGGAGAGATTGCTGAAGTAAGAAGTAATAGGTAAAAGTTAATAAGTGCGGTATCGGCGAAGCCGATTGATTTTAATAATCGCGCAGCGATACATCACCTATTACCTCTTCACTGTTACCTTTTACCTTTTTCTCTCCCTCTGCCCTTCGGGCACCTCCCCCGTCAGAGGGAGGTATATGAAGTACCGTCTGTCTCCATCCTCAGCCCTCGCTTCGGGTCACGCTGGTCACGCTTCTTACGGCGCTGAGGCGGTTGATGATGGCCTTCAGCTCGCTGAGATTTTTGACCTCAACGGTGAGGTGAGCGCTGGCCATGCCGTCGCCCAGATCACGGGCGTTCAGGGAGCGCACCTTGGCATTGAGGGAGTTGAGAGCGGTGGCAATATCCATGATGAGGCCGCTGCGGTCATGGGAGGCTATCTGAAGATTGGTCACATAGCCCTCGCTGATATCCTCTGCCCAGCTTACATCTATCCAGCGGCCCGCACCGGCATCGGGATTCAGGCGGCCGGAAATATGGTTTTTGCAGTCGCTGCGGTGGATGCTGACACCGTAGCCCCGGGTGATGAAGCCCACAATATCGTCTCCCGGAACGGGAGTGCAGCAGCGGGCGAATTTAACAAGGCAGTTATCAAGACCCTGAACGATGACACCCTGAACGGATCTCTGGGGCTTGGCGTTTTTGTTGCGGCGCTCGGCAGCGTCATTGAGCTTTTCAAGGGCGCTCTTGGCGCCGATGGCCTTCTGGGATTTGATAAGGTCGTCACGGATGCGGTTTACGGTCTTGGTGGCGGTGACACCGCCGTAGCCTATGGCGGCATAGAGGTCGTCGATGCCGGCAAAGGAGAGCTTTTTCAGAAGAGGAGCGATAACATCCGCCTCGTTTGCCTCCGCAAGAGTGATACCGCTGCGGCGCATTTCGGCGTCGAACATCTCCTTGCCCCGGACGATGTTTTCCTCGCGGCGCTCTTTCTTGAACCACTGCTTTATCTTGGTTCTGGCAGAGCCGGAGCGGGCAATGTTCAGCCAGTCGCGGCTGGGGCCGGAGGAGGCCTTGGAGGTGAGGATATCCACAATATCTCCGTTCTGGAGCTTGTGGTCAAAGGGCACTATGCGCCCGTTTACCTTGGCGCCAACCATGCGGTTGCCCACGGCAGAGTGGATATTATAGGCGAAATCTATTGGGGTGGGGTGGGCGGGGAGGTTTATAACGTCGCCCTTGGGGGAGAAAACGAAGACCTCGTCCGCGAACATATCTATCTGCAGGTCGGTGAAAAAGTCGCTGGCCTCGCTGGACTGCTGGTTTTCAAGGAGCCTTCTGACCCAGGCGAACTTTTCCTCGTCGCCCTCTTTCACACCGGACTCGCCGGACTTATACTTCCAGTGGGCGGCAATGCCGTATTCGGCGGCGCGGTGCATATCCCATGTGCGTATCTGCACCTCAAAGGGTATGCCCTCGCTT
>JAZNZM010000187.1:0-5792 GCA_045594965.1 Oscillospiraceae bacterium
GGGCAAAGGAAAAGGGCGCCGAGATAATCCCTGTGGACAGCGAACATTCAGCCATCTTCCAGAGTATGGGAGGCATGGCGGGAAAAGGCGAGCTGCGGCGTATACTGCTCACCGGTTCCGGCGGTCCCTTCCGGGGACAGACAAGGCAGGAGACTTATCACAAAACCCCTGCCGAGGCTGTGAGCCACCCCAACTGGAGCATGGGTGCAAAAATCAGTGTGGACAGCGCCACAATGATGAATAAGGGGCTTGAATTTATTGAGGCCATGCATCTGTTCGGCGTGTCTCCCAAGGATATCACCGTGCTTATCCATCCTCAGAGCATAATCCACTCTGCGGTGGAGATGATAGACGGAAGTGTTATAGCCCAGCTTGCTGTCCCGGATATGGGACTGCCAATACAGTATGCTCTGACCTATCCGGAGCGCAGAGCATCCCAAAGCACGGCTCTCGATCTTTTCTCTGCAGCGGATATGCATTTTGAGCGTCCGGATCTTGAAAAGACACCCTGTCTTCGTCTTGCCATGGACTGCGCAAGGCGGGGAGGCACGGCTGCCTGCATTATGAGTGCAGCCAACGAGGCCGCAGTTGGCCTTTTCCTTGAAGAGAAAATACCCTTCGGCGCAATTTATGAATGTGTTGAGGCGGCATTGGAAAGCATAGATATTATAGAAAAGCCCTCTCTTGAGGAGATTATCTCCGCGGACGCAAAGGCCCGTGAAGCAGTTAAAAGGATTTACAGCAAATGGTCATTATAATCGCGATTTTAGCATTCGGAGTGCTTATAGCCGTTCATGAGCTTGGCCACTTTTTCGCCGCCAAGGCCTTTGGCGTGAAGGTGGAGGAATTTGCTCTGGGCATGGGCCCCACAATTTTCAAAAAGCAGGGAAAGGAAACTCTCTATTCCCTTCATCTCCTTCCCTTCGGCGGCTTCTGCGCCATGGAGGGCGAGGATGAAGAGATGGATTCTCCCCGGGCTTTCACCTCCCAGAAGGCATGGAAAAGAGCAATCATACTCTTTGCGGGCGCCTTTATGAACTTCGTTCTGGGATTTATTATCTGTCTTTGCATAGTTCCCATGTCCTATGGCTTCAATGAGCCTGTTGTGGCATCCTTTATGGAGGACTGCCCCTTTGCAGGGGAGATCATGGAAGGGGACCGTATCCACTCTGTGGACGGCCACCGCACCTATTTCACCGGGAATTTCAGCGACTATATGTCCAGAAGCGGCTCGGAATACCACGATATAGTGCTTTACAGGGACGGCAAACGGGTGGAGATCAAAGATCTCCATATGCCCCTTCGGGAGTATACTCTTTCCGATGGCACCGTTGCCTTGAAATACGGCATCAATATCGCTCCCAGAGAATTCGGCTTCGGCCCCACACTGAAATATGCCTGGTATCAGTGTCTGGACTTCTGCCGGGTGGTCTGGGACAGTCTGGGTATGCTCTTCTCCGGAGAGGTGGGCCTCAGGGATATGAGCGGCCCTGTGGGCGTTGTGGATGTTGTAAATGATGTGGCACAGCAGGCGGAAAATGCCCGTGCCGCTGCTTTCAATATCTGCTATATCTTCGCCCTTATAGCGGTTAATCTGGCTATTATGAACCTTCTGCCCATCCCTGCGCTGGACGGCGGAAGAATCTTTTTCCTGATAGTTACATGGATAATAGAGAAAATAATAAGACGCAAGCTGAACCCCAAGTATGAGGGCTATATCCACACAGCGGGCTTCGTGCTGCTGATGGCTCTTATGGTCTTCCTCATGTTCAGCGACGTGCTTAGAGCCTTCTTCGGAATCTGACGGAGCTTGTATACCGCCCGTTCGCAGGGCGCGACGCCCCACGGCGCGCCGCAAAACCGCAGCCACGGGAAACTCCCGTTTATTAAGGTGGTACAAATGAAACATACCGAAACAAGAAAAATATATGTTGGCGGCGTGGCTGTAGGCGGCGGAGCGCCCATAAGCGTCCAGAGCATGTGCAATACTCCTACCCATGACGCGGAAAAGAGCCTTGCTCAGATCCGTGCTCTTGCCAATGCCGGCTGCGATATCGTGCGCCTTGCTGTGCCGGATATGGCGGCTGCAAAGGCCATGGAGCGCATTGCAGCAGAAAGCCCCATCCCTGTGGTGGCGGACATTCATTTTGACCACCGTCTGGCTCTTGAATGCGCCCGTATCGGGGTACATAAAATCCGCATCAATCCCGGCAATATCGGCGGTGCGGACCATGTGAGGGCTGTGGCGGAGGCCTGCGGCGAGAAGAAAATACCCATCCGCATTGGTGTGAACTCAGGAAGCATCGAGAAGTCCCTCCTGAAAAAATACGGCTCTCCTACCGCTGAGGCAATGGTAGAGAGCGCTGCGGGACATATTTCCATGCTCACCGACTGTGGCTTTGAGGATATTTGCCTTTCTCTGAAGGCTTCAAGCGTGGCTCTCACTGTGGAGGCCTGCCGTCTCGCGGCTGAAAAGTTCCCTTACCCCCTCCATATAGGTGTCACTGAGGCCGGAACAAGCTATATGGGCATCATCCAGTCCGCTGTGGGCATAGGAACACTGCTCAATGAGGGCATTGGAGATACTGTCCGCGTGTCCCTTACTGCTGACCCTGTGGAGGAAATCCGGGCCGGCATTTCCATTCTGAAGGCTTGCGGCCTTAGAAAAGAGGGCGTGAAAATTGTGTCCTGCCCCACCTGCGGCAGAACTCAGATAGATCTGATTTCCACCGCTCAGCGTGTGGAAGAGGCTCTGCAGAGCTGCGATAAGAATATTACGGTGGCTGTTATGGGCTGCATAGTAAACGGGCCGGGAGAGGCCCGGGAGGCTGACTTCGGACTTGCGGGAGGCAGGGGCGAGGCCGTGCTTTTCAAAAAAGGAGAGATAGTTTCCAAGGTGGCGGAAGAGAATATGGTGTCCGCACTTTTGAAGCTGATAGACGAAGGATAAGGATAGATAATGGCAGAAAAAATAGGATTTTTACAGGTTTTTCCCTGCTGCGAGGGCTGCAAAGGAATGTGCGGCGGTCTTGAAAAGGCCACCCTCAGCGCGGTTATAGTCAGCAAGGAGGAACGCTCTATATATGCTGATGCGTTTTTTGCGCAGATGCCTGCTCCGGCCGAGCTTAGAATACTGGAGGAGACAATTGCCGCGGAATTCTCCCTCAGCGCTATGGAAATTCGCGCGGATTACCCCCATCAGGAGTTCAAGCCAAATCCCAAAAAGGAAACTCCTCCTCAAAACCAGAACGGCGGCGAGAAGAAGTTTTTCAGAAGCAGTCCGGGTCCCGTTATAAACGGCGGAGATATGATCATGGGCAAGAGCGCCCGGGGCGAGATCATCCCTATGGATACCATAAGCGCCGAAACCGTGGAGGCTGTTGTTCGGGGCCGTGTGTTTGCTGTGGACAGCAGAGAGATACCCAAGCATCAGGCGGCGGTGCTCTCCTTCTTCATAACCGATGAAAAGAGCAGCGTACATGTTTCCAAGTTTATAAAGGACAAGTCCCCCGACCGCGAGGTGGTGGACAAAATCAAAAACGGAATGTATCTCACTGTTGGCGGTGAGGTGAGCTATAACCGCTATGACGATGACCTTGTGCTCACTCCCCGTTTCATTCAGGAGGCAAAGGCTCCCCCCATCCGCATGGACAAGGCCCCCGAAAAGCGCGTTGAGCTCCATATGCACACCCGTTTTTCCACTCAGGACGCTCTGACCGATCCTGCTGCCCTTGTGAAGCGTGCCGCAAAATGGGGACACAAGGCCGTTGCCATAACCGACCACGGCTGCGCTCAGGCCTTTCCCGATGCATGGCATGCGGCAGAAAAGGCAGGCATCAAGGTTATTTACGGCCTTGAGGGCTACTACATAAACGATGTGGACGAGCGCCTTGCCGTCCATGGTCACAGCGATAAGAGCCTTGACACCGAATTCGTGGCCTTTGATATCGAATGCACCGGTCTCTATTCCGACAGAGACCGCATGACGGAGATAGGCGCCGTTATTTTCCGGGGCGGCGAGATAAAGGATACCTTCAACACCTTCGTGGACCCCGGTATGCCCATTCCCGCGGAGATAGTGCGCCTCACGGGCATAAACGATTCCATGGTGGCTGGAGCGCCAAAAGAGGAGGATGCTCTGCGCGCCTTTATGGACTTCTGCGGCGACAGGCCCATTATTGCCCACAACGCGGACTTCGATGTGGGCTTCATGGCTGCCTGCGCAGAGCGCCACGGAATTGACTTCAGACCCGTGTATCTGGACACCCTTGTGCTTGCCCAGACTCTGCTGCCACACCTGAAGCGCCATAAACTGGACACTGTCAGCAACTATCTCTCCCTGCCGGAATTCAACCACCACCGTGCCTCTGATGACGCAATGGTTGTGGCAAGAATAATGGATAAGTTTATTCCCATGCTCAGGGAAAAGGGTGCTGAGCGCGTATGTGAGATAGAGGATGCTCTGCTGAAGGTGAAAAAGACAGGTGTTAGAAGCCAGAAGGCCAAGCATATTATCTTCCTTGTGAAAAACAAGGTGGGACTTAAAAACCTCTATAAGATGATCTCCAAGAGCTATCTTGAGAATTTCCACCGCAATCCCATTATTCCCAAGAGCGTTATTCTTGAGCACCGCGAGGGTATTATTATAGGCTCTGCCTGTGAGGCCGGAGAGTTTTTCGAGGGCGTTGTCCGCCGCAAGAGTGATGCCGAGCTGAGAAGAATAGGCTCTTTCTATGACTTCCTTGAAATTCAGCCTATATGCAATAACCGCTTCATGGTGGAAAACGGCACAGTGGCCGACGACGAGGGACTTCGCGACCTCAACCGCCGTGTGGTAAAGATTGCCCACCAGCTGGGAAAACCCATAGTTGCAACAGGCGATGTTCATTTCCTTGACCCTGAGGACGAAATCTACCGCCATATCCTTCTTGCGGCAAAGAAGTTCTCCGATGCAGACAAGAGCCTGCCCATCTATTTCAAGACCACCGATGAGATGATGGAGGAATTTGCATATCTGGGTGAGAAGGACTGCTACGATGCCGTTATAGGCAACCCCAATGCCATTGCCGAGCAATGCGAGGATATTGAGCTTCTGCCAAAGGGCATACTTTTTGCCCCCAAGATTGAAAACTCCGACACGGAGCTGAAAAGGCTCGTTTATGATAAAATGCACTCTCTCTACGGAGATGAGCCTCCCGCCCTGGTAAAAGAGCGAGTGGACGTAGAGCTGGATACCATTCTCGGTCATCATTACGATGTTATCTACATGTCCGCCCAGAAGCTGGTGCAGAACTCTCTGGAAAACGGCTATCTGGTAGGCTCCCGTGGCTCCGTTGGCTCTTCCATCGTGGCATATATGTCCGGCATTACGGAGGTCAACTCTCTCCCTGCCCACTACCGCTGCGAGAAGTGCCGATACTCCGATTTTGAAAGCGGCAAGGGCTGGGGATGCGGAGCGGATATGCCGGACAAGACCTGCCCGGTCTGCGGTGCCAAGCTTATGAAGGACGGCTTCGATATTCCCTTCGAGACCTTCCTTGGCTTCCACGGCAACGAAAAGACCCCCGATATCGATCTTAGCTTCTCCGGCGAGTATCAGGCCAAGGCCCATAAATACACGGAAGAGCTCTTCGGCTCCGACCATGTTTTCCGCGCCGGTACCATAGGAACTCTGGCGGAAAAAACCGCCTACGGCTATGTGCTGAAGTATCTGGAAGAGCGCAATCTGAAGGTCACAAAGGCTGAGGAAAACCGTCTTGCATTGGGCTGCGTGGGTGTAAAACGCACTACGG
>JAZNZM010000188.1:0-3489 GCA_045594965.1 Oscillospiraceae bacterium
TCCCAAGGCATACAACAGACAAAAGGCACGAAAGTGGTCGTCAGACGATCTCTCTTTCGTGCCTTTTTAGTTTAAATATTCCTTTACACAAGCGAGGCAATAAGGTTGATTAGCAATCCCTCAGTCGCTTCGCGACAGCTCCCTTTGTAAGGGAGCCAATAAGGTTGATTAGATTATAATATATAGCAGCACATCGGCAGCAATTGCACCAAGCACGCATACCATTACGGGAAGGCGCAGCCACGCCAGCACCCCTGCCACGGCACAGCCAACTATGCCTATTTCCGGTCTTGCGGCATCAACGGAGAATACCCCCGGAAACACCAAGGCGCTCATGGCGGTATACGGTATAAGCTTCAGAAATTTTTCCACCTTTGGTCCGAATCGGAGCTTATCTATCACCACCGCAGGAAGAGCTCGGGGAATATAGGTGACGGCTGCCATGCCAAGGATGAGAGCAATAACATCAAGCCTCATTTTTCTCCTCCTCTCCCCTGTCTCCCAGATCAACGAAAAACACCCCTGCCAGAGCCGCTGCTATGGTGGAACTCACCGTTGCCCAACTGGGCTCCATAAAGGAGCTGAGAAGGCAGTTCAGTCCCGCTGCTATTACCACCAGCAGAGCCAGAGACCAATTCCCTCTCAAATCCGGCATAATAAGGCCAACAAACATGGCATACATGGCAACACCGAAGCTGGCAGTGAGTATAGGCGGCAGAAAGTCTGATGCAAAAGCGCCGATGGCACTCCCGGCCACCCATGAAAGATAGCTCACAAGAGCGAGGCCTATGAAAAAAGGCACAGTGGCCCGTTCCTCGTCCTCGGTGGTGAATATGGCAAAGGTTTCATCGGTAATTCCGAAGGAGCAAAGCAGTTTTTGTCCCAAGGGTACATTTTTCATTCTGTTGATGACGCAGGTACTCATAATAATATGCCTGAGATTCAGAACGAAGGTTGCAAGTATTATGGCGGCGGCTCCCGCTCCCTGAGCGAACATTCCGGTGCTCATCATCTGGGCAGCCCCGGCAAATACGCTGAGGCTCATAAACACAGCCTCCGCTGCCGTATAGCCTCCGCCCACAGCCATAAGCCCGTAGGCTATGCCCACAGGTATGAAGCTGAGTACAACAGGCAGGCCTGCCCGTGCTCCCAGCAAAAAGTGTTTTCTTCCGTTTTTCATTGCTTTTCTCCAAATGGCTTAGATAAATCCGATTATACGGCAAAACCGGGCTTTCCGCAACGGGAAAGCCCGGTTTCTTTCACAAGCTGATTACAGGGTTTTCACAAGATGCTTGGCTCCGTCATCCCGATAGCCAAGGCGCTCATAAACCGTATGTGCAGCTGAGTTTGAGCCACCGGTGAGTATTTCAAGCTGAGCGTCGGTGCCCTTTTTGCGGCAGCAGTGCTCGGCAAAGCTTACCATAGCACCGGCAAGACCCCGCTTTCTGAATTTGGGTCGGACATATACCTCACTGATTTCGGGACTGAGCTGGGCATAGCAGAAGCTGCGCTTGAGCTGCAGGCAGAGGAAGCCCGCAAGAACGCCCTCCTCCTCGGCCACTACGATAATTTCCTGAGAGTTGTTTTCAATGCAGGCGCGGATGCCCTCAACGTCGTTGAGGCCATCGCCGTTGAACTCTCTGTTCATCTCCGCAAGCTGCCCGGCATCCTCTGCCACAGCAATGCGGACCTTCAGTTCTGCCTTCCAGAGGTCATCGTATCTGGCCTCAGCTCTGCGCTTTGCACGCTCCGCCACACCCTTTTCAAGGCTCAGCTGAGCCAGCATGGCCTGAATGGAGTCACGGAGATCCTCCACATAGTAACGGGTCTCCACCCTCTGCTTCTGAATTGCCCAGTCGGAGAAAAGGTAGTCAAGGAATGTGTCGGCAAATTTCAGATAGTTGTCGCTGCTGCGGCGGACATCAGAGTTGATGGTAACATCCGCAAGCTCAGTCTTGAAGTCACGAAGCTCTATCTGGAGCTTTTCGATCCAGCCCTGAGCTTCATCAAAAACAGCTATCCATTCATCAGCGCTTCTCTCGCCCTCAAATTTGAAAACACCCAGACTGTCGCTGGAGTTAAGACCTTCAATAAGCTCTCCCGCAGTAGCAAGAGCCTTTTCGCCAGCGCTCTCGGCCTCGCATATCTCGCGAAGCTGCTTGGCATAACCCTCAATATGCTCTTCAAGGTCAATGAGTTCTTCAACATTATCCTTGCCCAGTTCTTTGAAATGGGCGATTTTTCTGCTTCTGGCAGCGTCATATTCCTGATAGGAGTAGTTATGGGTATCACGCTCAGCCTGAAAGCGGTCGATAAGCTCACAGACATACTTATGCTCCTTCACCGCAATGTCATACTTAACAGCTGCGGTGCTTACACGGATGGCATCCTCAAGAGCCATCATCTCGCCCCGGTGATATACAACATCATAGAAGAAGTGGGCAAGAGAGCCGCCCTGTGCCTTGCTCTGTATGGAGTTTTTTACAGCCTCAAGCTCGCGCACCTTTACACCAAGCTCAATGCGCTGAACAATAAGCTCGCCCATGGCGGTCTCAAGCTGTGTCATACGGTCCAGTCTCTGGCGCAGAATGCCAAGTCTTGCATCATGTTCCATATATTTTCCTCCTTAACCGGAAGCAGATATGCTTTTTATACTCTAAAAATTATACCAGTACCTGCCCGGTTTCGCAAGAATAAAGCCTTCGCAATATCCTATAATTTTAAGCTGTAAAATTTGTACAAATATATAGAGAATCCCTATTATTGACTTTGGGGATAGCCTTTGATAAAATTCATATCATGAATCTCAGGAGGTATAGAATATGGTAAAGGTTATTATGGAAGTCGAAGGCATGCACTGCCAGATGTGCGAAAACCGCGTCAACAATGCAGTTAAAGCAATAGCTGCTCCCCAGAGCATCTCTTCCTCCGCCAAGGACAACAGAACAGAATTTGTTGCTGCCAACGCCCCCGATGAGGCCGCTGTCCGCGCCGCCGTGGAGGATATGGGCTTTGAAGTGAAGGGCTACAAGGTGGAAGAATACAAAAAGGGCTTCAGCCTTTTCAGAAGAAAATAATTATAAAAAGAGCTCTGCCGATGCAGAGCTCTTTTTATAATTATTGAGACTGTCAAAAAAGCCTCGCTTCATTGTCATGTGACTGAGCAGCGGGGGCGTGTCGGGGCGTTAAGAAAATGTGCCGGTGGCACATTTGCAGCCTCCGACCGCAGCGGCTATGCCGCGAGGAGGGAACTTCGTGGGGCAAAGGTCCCCCTACACGTTAAAATCAATGCTTTTTTGAGCAAAAAATTGCTCAAAAAAGCTATTCGGCTTTCTTCTTTGCCTTCTTCTCAGGGATTATGTAGATAAACACCAGAGAACTGATGAGAAGGATGTAAGGATAGAAGAGGTTGGGCATGATTTCAAAGGCGCTTACGCTGTAACCAAGAGTGTCGGCTGCGGCAATGGCAACCAGCATCTGTGCACCGTA
>JAZNZM010000189.1:0-11874 GCA_045594965.1 Oscillospiraceae bacterium
ATAGAGCAGCGGGGGATTATTAAGGGGGCAAAGGCCCCTCTTAATGATTAAATCATAAGTTTTTTGAACTTTTTGAAGTTCAAAAAACTGGTTTCAGCTTGTCAAAAAGACTTTTTTGACAAGCTGAAAAAAGCACCCCAAATGGGGTGCTTTTTTGCTCTTTTACATAAGAGGATTTGCAATATTATTCGGATCCATGGCTTCCTTTATCTTTCGCAGCCACATATGGCAGTCGCTGTAAAGGGGACCCAGCTGCTCCATATTTGCGTTAAGGCTTCCTGTGGTCTCCGCGTGAAAATGATTCTCTATATCATTCTGCCGCGAGCGCATGCGAAACTCTCCCACACCCTTGCCGGCAGCGGGATTTGTTCTGTCCCACATAATGAGCAGTTCTATATGAGCAAAGTGGCCATACTCCATGGGGATTATCTGGTAGTTCTCCGGAGCGTCAAAGAGCTTGCCGGTATCGGTGAAGTCATGGATAAAGTCACCTATGCTTTGACCCACCTCACAGATGTGGGAAACAGAGTCAGAAGCCAGCTTGTTGGGCATCCAGCCTCCACCCAGACGGAGAACACTCTGCAAACGGCCAACAATCATAAAGAAATCCATGTGCTCGTCCCACCACTGCTCTATCTCTTCTGGGATACGTTTGCCGCCGGTCTCCCGGACTATGTCCTCCAGAATCTTTTCCTCATAGTGCAGCTCCTCCTCACTTTGAGTGGCAAGATGAACCACAAGAGGCATACTGAGAGCTTCCTTGTAGCCGCCCTCCCACTTTTCCCAGAACTCGTTGGCGGAATTCGTCATCATCAGTGTTGCAGGCAGGTAGAAATATTTCATTACCGTGGCAGCTATCTCCGCCTCGCCTATCTTCAGCATGGCATCACGCACATTGTAAATGTGCTCATAGTTATACACATAAACCTTCGAGCATTTCCCCGGCATCCTCACCTTATGATGGGGGCTTATGCCCTCCTGCTCTATCTCCGCAGGGCCGCTGCAGGGGTTAAGGCCAATGGCTATGCGGGTGATTATGCCAAGTTGGCCATGGTTGCCGAAATAGCCCTTCACAAGCCCTCTGAGACCGGGGCCGGGGCCGTCCGGACAGAACCATCCCGCGCCGGAGGCAAGGGAGCCTGTCCGCACGATTTCCCCCTCGGGGCTAACGAACTCCACACCAAGAAGATAGCGGTTTGAACGGGAGGCATTATGCTGGTTATGGTGGTCGCCGGAGGATGAGGTGAAGTTTGCAAGCACACTTCCTCCCGGCCCCACAGCCGCTGCTGTGTAGCTCAGTCCCCGACGGCGAAGCTCCGGATAGAGCTGCACATGGCGCACACCGGGCTCTATAACGGCATAGCGGTCATACTCGTTTATCTCCACTATTTTGTTCATACGGCTGAGCTGTATGAGCACAGTGCCCGCGCGGTTGGCAAAGGCCTCTGCACTTACACCGGACACAAGGGGCACAAAACAGACACCGTTTGCGTTGCAGATGCGGACGATTTCCTGCACCTGCCGGGTGTTTTCGGGCAGTATGATGGCCTCGGCACTGTGGTACACGAAGGGCACTTCCGGTGTCTTTACCCGGTTTCCCGCAAGGACAAATTCATCCTCGCTTATCCATCTCTCACCCACAACAGCTTCGAGTGCCTTGTAAACCTCTCTTTTAAGGCTCATACTCTGCCTCCTTCCTCAAGGCAGTCAGCCACAAGCACACACAGCTCAAGTGCAGGAATCTCCCCGCCCAGCGCGTCAATGCAGTGGGGACAGCAGCTGACTATGGTCTCCGCCCCTGTGGACGCGGCCTCCCGTCTGCGTTCATTGGCGGCAAAGGCGCTCATCTCAGGGTCGGTTTTTGCTGAATGGGAGGCGCAGCAATAGGCGTTTTCAAGGTTTCTTGGCATCTCCAGAAGCTCAGCACCGGGTATGGCTTTAATAAGCTCTCGGGGCTCGAAATACACGCCATTTTCCCCTCTGCGCCATGTTTTCTCCGGCACATGGAGGCCGAAGGGCTTTATCTCTCCCTCCCAGGGGACATACTTTTCCGAAAGCCTGCCCAGCATACAGGGGTCGTGGTAAGTGAGTTTTATGGGCTTTTCAAGGGCTTTGAGCCTTATGCGCCCCTCATTGAGCAGCCTCAATGCCACCTGACTCATGTGGAGCACCTCAATATCCATATCCACAAAGCGGGGATAAATGCCTCTGAAGGCGCCGAAGCACTCGGCGCAGGGGGTGATGATGGTTTTTATGCCCTCGGCACGGAAGGCATCCATATTATCCTTTATAATTTCCTCGGCTTCGCTGACAAAGCCGTTGCGCCAAAGTCTGCCGCCGCAGCAATGTTCCTCCAGCCACAGCAGACGGAACTTCAGCCCTCCGGCTCTCAGAATTTTGATGGCAGCAAGGGCTATCTCCGGGTGAGTATAAACGCTGCATCCAAAAAACAGCGCCGTGTCGGCCTCGGGATCGTCCTCAAAACCCTCGGGCAGAAAATCAAAGCGCCTCACATGGGGAAGGCCGTGGATATTGTGTCCGCAATGCATCTGCCGCACTTCTTCCTTCAGTGCTTCCGGGACGCTTCCCTCACGGACGCACAGTTCTCTCAAAGCGTATATGGGCTCCAGCACCTCTATATCCCTGACATTTTTGCAGTTAACATCGCAGGCGCCGCAGGCAGTGCAGGAATAAAGCACCTTCTCAAGTCCCTCTCCGATTTTCAGTCTGCCTGTGATAACTTCCTTGGATATATTCAGCAGTCCCTGACCGGAGTAGGCGTCAAAACCATGGTAATTGTGGATGGGGCATACCTCAGCAAAATCCCAGCCATACATTTTGGGGGGCAGTATCCACTTGCACTGGCCGCAATGGTTGCAGGAATCCATTGAGTATTCGTGTTTTTTCAGCTTATCCATTTTCCCGCTCCTCCCCGAAACAGAGCTTTCCGGGATTTAAGATATTCTCCGGATCGAATATGCCCTTGAGCTTCCTGATAAGCTCCGTTTCCCGGCTGTCCTCCGGATATACAAGGGAAGGCAGCGAGCCATAGGGTCTGTCGAAAAACGCGCCCTTGTCCAAGAGAGCTTTTTCAGCCTTTACGGCAAGCCCTTCTACTCCTTCACCCTTGTGAAAAAGCTCAAACTCCACACGGAAGGCCCTGCCCTGAACCTGAGGCTGGACTATTATGCCCAGATCTCCCGCAGGGTGCTTTTCAAGAGCGGACACTCCTGTTTCCACCAGCTCCGCGGTTTTGCCGGGAGGGGCAAGGAACAAAATCTCCCCCACTCCACCACGGCGCAGCTTCCAGAATATTTCCCTATTGTCGCAGTCTCCCAGCATGGAATCTATTTTTTCTGCAAAGGCTCGGCCGCCTGCAGGAGCCACTTTCAGCTCATGCCCCATTTCGCTGCAGCAGTCACGGAGGTATCCCCCGTATATTTCAAGGCGCTCCTCCGGATAGCGCTCATAGCCGCAGACACGGCAGACCAGAGTCCACGGTGACGCAGCGGCGGCAATGCGCCCTTCCTCATCTCCGCCATCGGTGAAGGCAGCGGCAAGGCTCACATTGTTCAGAATAAGGCAGTCATCGGGTATGCGCTTAAAGAGCAGCTCACGTGCAAGCTCCGTGAGGGGAGCCAGACTGTCAGCCTCCACAAAGTAAATACGGCTGAGTTTGGGGGCAATCTCCGCTTTGAGAGTTGCCCATGTTACAAGGCCCATGGTACCCTGAGCGCCCATGAGAAAGCGCACATAGTCGATTGTGCCGGGACCCCAGGGAGACACCATGTCCGCCTTAAGCTCCTCCATCGGACCGGGGCCTGCAGCGGAGCCTGTGCGGAATTCATCCCCTGTACCGTAAAGCACTTCCACATTGAGAAGGGGGTCTGTGTAGTCAAACTGGTACTTGGGCATAATCACGGCTTCCCGCTCCAGAGCGGATGCAACTACGGACTTGCCCCCTCTGGGAAGAAAGGGCATGTTCAGTCTGAGACCCGCTTCCCTCACCTTTGGCAGAAGCTCGGCAAAGCTGACTCCCGACTCAACACGGACATAGCGGTCATGGCGGTTAATTGCCATGATTTTTTTCATTTTTTCAAAGGAAAGCGTCTCTGCTGCAGCATTCTGCGTTCCGCCGTGAATATGAGGAGCGGCAGAGCTCACGGGCACAAGTCCCACGCCACGCTCCCGGGCAGAAGCCACTATTTCCCGCAGCCGGGCCATATTTTCCGGGTAATGCATAATCACACCTCGTTTAAGAAAAGTCCCCTTATGAGATAAATTGATTATATCATAAGGGGATTTGGAATTTAAGTCTCAGTTGTTCAGGGCAGAATGGCACCTGTGGCAAGAAGCTTCTCCCTGAGCTCTGCATAGGGCACATCTCTTACCTGTATTCCCTTTTCCACAGCCATAGCAGCTGCAATACCTGCCGCATGGCCGAAGCACATGCAGTGGGGGATAAGGTTGAAATAGGTATTGGCGATATCGTCGGAGGAGAAAGCGCGGCAGGCCACCATAAGACCGTCCACAGTCTTGGGTATGAGGCTGCGGTAGGGAATATAGATCTTATTGTATTTCAGGCTTTCCTCAGCTCTGTCGTTGTTGGCAAAAATTGCAATGGTGTCCTCAAAAGGCTCGCTGCGGCGCAGGTCCGGCTCCCGCAGGGAATATTCACCCACAAGCCGGCGTCCGCCGGTTGTACCAAGCTGGGCTCCGCTGAGCGCGATATAGCTTTTTTCAAAACCGGGAGCCTTGTCCCGAAGCAGTTCCCATGTACGCACGGCCTTTTCCCGCCCTGCCACATCCATGCGGGTCATTTCCTCAACATCGGTCTGGCACTTGGTCTTGAAATGGGGATGGAACCATGCAACATTTTCCTGATTTTTCAGCATTCCACGGAAGAAGCTCACATAAAGGCCGTTATCATATAGCTCATTCTGGAGTCTGGTGTAGTCATTGGGTTTTGCGGACATGAATTTATCGAAAGCTCTGAAATCCACACCTCCAACCCAGAAGCCAAAGCAGAGATTGCTGATGCGCAGGCCGGGATCTATGTAATCCTCGCTCTCCGCGCCGGAAACAGGCAGAAGGTCTCCGTCACCGGTGCAGTCTATAACCACCTTGCCCAGAACCGCCTGACGTCCGGACTTGCTCTGGAAAATAATACCCTTTACGGTATCACCCTCCATGACAACATCGCTGACCCATGAGTGGAGCAGCAGCTTAACGCCGGCCTCCATGCACATACGGTTGAGCTCATTTTTGCCTATCTCGGGATCGATAATGGCGGTGTACACAAGGCACTCTTTGGCCTCGGCATTTCTTCTCACGAAGAAATGGTGGAAGTTAGAATCCTTGTAGTATTTGATAACCTGAGGATCTGTGCTGCCCCATTCATCTCTGTCGGGAGCAAATGCCGCGTCCTGAGCCAGCAGTCTTTCTATATACTCCTGGCAGAAACCGCCTATGAGATGATTTCCATAGACATCGCTGAGGTTGGGAATGATATTCACAAGGCCGCCTGTAGCCATGCCGCCCAGATGTCCGTAACGCTCCAGCAGAACGGTTCGGGCGCCGCTTCTTGCCGCGCTGATGGCGGCGGCAACACCACCGGGGCCTCCGCCCACAACAATGACATCGGCCTCGCTGAGAACCTTCACCTCACGCTGAGCCTCGGTTATGGTTTTTATGCCGGGACTGAAACACTTGTCACTTTCCGGTACCTCGGGGATATCATAGCGCACCATGCCTCTGGGGCCGTGGTAGCCAAGTTTCTTGGACTCGTTCATTATTGCAGCCTCCTCATTACTGAATTTGCATGCGGCTTTTATATTCCTCCACAAAGCTGAGGAACAGCCGCAGGCTGGGGTTTGAATTTTCCCTGTCCCAGATAAAAGAAAACTCCGTTGTTCCGAACTGGGGCATCACTATATATTTGAAAACCTTGCTGTCGGCGCAAATGCCCCGACCGTTCATCGCCATTATTCCCCTGTTGGCCGCCACCCAGAGAAGAGAAGTGTCCAGATCCGGCGCCACCAGCAATTTCGGTTCAAAGCCGGCATCGTGGCAGAAGCGCACCAGCCTGTGCCCCAGCTTGGGAGCCGACTGGTCCGGCAAAACTATAAATGTGTCGTCCCTGAAGTCGGAAAGCTTCGCCTTGCCTGCTTCCACCCCGGCCATAGGGTGGTCGGGCAGCACCAGAAGTCCGCTTTCCACGCTGCTGAGACTCATATAGTCCCTTCTGTCACTGAAATATTCCTCCCAGCGCCAGAACACAAAATCAATGCGCCTGTCATCCAGCTGCTTATTCACATCTCCGCTGTAGGCGGTGGAGAGAGCCACATTTATTCCCGGATGAACACGCTCAAACTCCTGCACAAGAGGCACGAGATCCGTATGGTAAAGATTTCCGGGATGGGTACATATCTTTATCTCCCCGGAATAGCCCTCCAGAGCAGCATGCACATCATCCAGCAGCACCTTGTACATATTGGAAATCTTATGAATGCCGGCCTCGAACACACGCCCCGCAGGAGTGAGTGTTACCGTCCTTCCCTTCCTGTAGAAAAGCTGAACCCCCAGCTCCTCCTCAAGGGCCATGATCTGCCGGCTCAGCACAGACTGGTTTCTGAACATCATATTCGCCGCTTTGGAGTAGCTGTGCAGTTCTGCTACCGCCAGAAAGCATTCCAGTTTTAATGAATCCATAAACCCTCACTGCCTTTCTCTCCGCTTTACAATGAAATAATAGCATAGTCCACGAAAGTCTAACAAGCTTGACGGAGTCATTTTATTATGCATTTTTAGCATAATTCATTCGCAAAAAGCCAATTAAAGCGCTGGTAAATCGGCATTTTTCCCTCACATTATGAATAGTTGCCTCATTGAAATTCTTTAAAACATATTGTTAATTTTTATCTAATCAATTGTTTTTTCAAAAGTTCATGGTATACTGTAGTTATCTAAATTAAAAAAGAAAGGGACCGATATGAGTTTTTCCGAATTCCTCTCCTCCCGGCGTGCCGCAGCCGAAGAGCTTGTGGCCATTCTGGGAAAAGATTTTGACTATGTGAGCATTCTGGGTGCCGACACAAAATGCCTCAACATCCGCGCTGACAAAAACAGCTGTGCGATAAACGAGGGCAGCGATGCCGACAGCGGCTTTGTGGTGAAGCTCAGCCGCCGCGGAGTTTTTTTCGAGTATTCTCTGGACGACATTTCCGGCAGCATTCCCGCTCTGGCAGAAACAATTTCCGCCGCCTTCCCTGCAGCCGCCTTTGAGGGCATGGCTGTACTGAGCCGCGGAGTACTCAGCGACGTGGCTCTGGAAAAGGACTTCCGCCGGGAAAGCGATATTGAATCCCTCGGCGAGGAGGAGCTGCTGGATTTCTGCGTGGAGCTGAAGGACTCCCTTCTGCGTCGCAGCGACAAGCTGCTCAACGCCTTTGTCAGCCTCAGTTACATAGACACGCACAAGCTTTTTGTGTCCAAAAACCGCCGTCTCACCCAGCACTACACATGGTGCAACGGCGTAATAATGGGTGTTTACAGAGAGCTTGACAAGGTGGTTCAGCCCCGTGAGATAGCCTACGGCAGCACCATGAAAGAGGTTCTGGACACTCTTCCCACTTTGCAGGATGCCCTTATCCGCAAGGGAGCCCTGCTTGCAAGGGCAAAGCCCATCGTCCCCGGTGTCTACGATGTTATCACCGATCCCTCCATCACCGGTCTCATCGCCCACGAGGCCTTCGGTCACGGTGTTGAGATGGACCAGTTCGTGAAGGACAGGGCTCTTGCAAAGCAGTTCGTGGGCAAGGCTGTGGCCTCCCCCATCTGCAATATGCGGGACGGAGCCGCATCTGCCCTCTCCGCCGCCTCCTTCTTCTTCGACGATGACGGCGTTCTGGCAGGAGACACTCAGATAATCAAAGACGGAATCCTGGTCACCGGTATTTCCGATCTTTCTTCCGCATCCCTCCTGGGTACCGCCCCCACCGGCAACGGCAGACGCGAGAGCATACGCCGCAAGGCCTATGCGAGAATGACCAATACCTACTTTGAGCCCGGCAAGGACAAGCTTGAGGACATGATAGCCTCCATCGACCACGGCTACATGCTTTTTGAGACCAACAACGGCATGGAAGACCCCAAAAACTGGGCAATTCAGTGCGTTGCGGAATACGGCATTGAGATTATCCACGGCAAGCTGACGGAAAACTATGTATCTCCCGTGGTCATGAGCGGCTATGTGCCCGATCTTCTGAGCAGTATTTCCATGGTCTCCGACGATTTCCGCGTCATAGGTGCCGGAGCCTGCGGCAAGGGCTACAAGGAATGGGTGCGCGTAAGCGATGGCGGCAGCGCTTTGAAAGTGAAGGTGAAGCTGGGATGAAAAAAGTAATTGAAATGCTGAAGGCAAACTACTCCGTCAGCGACTGGAAGATAAATCTCCACCGCCGGGAAAGCTGCGAGCTTTTCTTCATAAAGGGCCGTCTGGACTGCGTCCGCCGCACGGACACCACCAACAATCTGGTGACTGTCTATGTGGACGGTGAAAACTGCCGCGGCGATGCCCAGTTCTATGTCTATCCCTCAACCACCGATGCGGAGCTTGAGCGTGTCTGCTCCGAAGCCGTGAAGAGAGCCCGGCTCATCAAAAACGCCCCTTATACGCTCCCGGAAGCAGAAACGGGAGAATATACCCTTGACAGCAACTTCGCCTCTTACGATGCTCTGGAGCTTGCAAAGGAAATTGCTGCTGCCTCTTTCGAGGCCAACACCGTGGAAAAGGCAGCCATCAACAGCCTCGAAGTATTCGTTACAAAGCACAGCGAGGAGATAATAAACTCCCGCGGTCTTGAGAAGAAACAGACCCGCTTTGATGCCATGGTGGAGGCAATACCCACCTATAACGGCGAGAAGGAAAGTGTTGAGCTTTATGAGCAGTATAATTTTTCTCAGTGGGACAAGGCCGCGCTGAAGGAAGAGATAGCCGGAAAAATGGCCGAAGTCAGGGCCCGTTACGAGGCCGCCGCTCCTGCCTCCCCTCTCTCCTGCCCCGTTATTCTGCGCGCCGGCGAGCTCAGACAGCTTTTCGGAGAGATGGCATGGGATATTGACTATTCCTCCGTTTACTCTCAGTCCGGTCTCCATAAAAAGGGCGAGGCCATACAGCCCGAGGGCAAGGGTGACAGGCTTAATGTTACATTGCTGGGCGAACTGCCCGGCTGCGTCCGCTCCTCCCGTTTCGATATTGACGGCCTTGCTCTGGGCGAGCTGAAGGTGGTTGAAAACGGCATTGTCCGCGCCTACCACGGCTCAAACCGCTACGGTCAGTATATAGGCGAAAAGCCCAGCGGAATTCTCCCCTGTGTCAGGGTCGAACCCGGCTCTCTGGCTGACGGGGCCTTCACCGCCTCTCCTGCCCTTGAGATAGTATCCATGTCCGGTCTGCAGGTGGATTTCTACGGCGACTATATAGGCGGTGAGGTACGCCTTGCGTACTACTTTGACGGTGAAAAAACCCACCCCCTCACCGGCATCTCCGTAGCCGGCAAGCTCAGCGAGGTTCTCTCCGAGATCCGTTTCTCCGAAAAATGCACTCTCACCGGCGGCTACTACGGCCCCGAAAAGGCTCTTATCGGAAATATGAAGATATTCTGACGGATGATAAACCAAGCAGGAAAAACGTCAGACTGATTGTAGTAGGGGCGATTCATGAATCGCCCCCATAAAGCGGCGGCAGCAAGCGGCCGCCCTACGAGGAAAACACATTTTGCAGCCATACAAAAACCCCGGAAGGCTCATGTTCTGAGCTTTCCGGGGTTTTGATTCACTGGTTTTGATTCACTTTATAAGGCTCTTGTCCTTTTCGAAAATACCCTTGAGCTTTTCTCCCCATGTGCGGGAGTACACACCAACCATGGTGCCAAGCATTATGGATATGACCACCGTGCCTATGCCGACGCTTCCGAAGGAATGTATGAAGATAAGGCAGCCCGCTCCACCGATGATGACACTGGTGACATCAAAGAATATCTTTATGATGTGGAAGGGCTTGCCAAGCTTCCGGGCAATGACCATAACTATACCCTCGGAGGGCATATTGATCACATCGGCGCTGGAATAAAGCCACACTCCGAAGCCTCCCACCACAAAGCCGATGCAGGTGAACAGGCCTCTCATAACTATGCTTTCCGGAGCGGGGAAAAGACTGAATATCCACACTGCAAAGGTGTTGCAGTAGCCGAAGAGAAAGCCCGTTATAAGCTGGAGGAGAATCCACGGTCTGAAGTCCCTGCGCAGGATAAGAAACTGCAGAAGCACAAGAAAGCTCTGCCACAGAATCGTGGCAAGTCCCAGCTCAATGCCGGTGGTAAGATTGAACATGTAGGGCACCGAGGCCACCGGGGAGGAGCCAAGGTCCGAGCGCACCGACGCGGCTATTCCCAAAGCAAGCAGCATCAGGCCTGCTGCATAGGCTATAAGCCTGCTGGGTTTCAGTTTTTCCTTCATATGGCGTTCCTCCCCAGTGTAAAGATTCTCAATGGCTAAATAATAGTGTCACCGAAGCATAAAGTCAAGTTTGCGGCGGGATTTTGTCAAAAAATTATTTATATCTGTTCCCCTGTTCCATTTATATCCAGACTTCGCCAATATTCCCTGCGATAATACATACTATGCTCTAATAACAAATAATTATCGCACCCTTTTCCCATTCTCATATTGACTTTGGTATTGTTCCAAGGTTTAGAATTACCATTGAACTATAATGTCCGTTTTGTACATTAAAGGAGCAGCCAATGGAAGAGAAAACCAAGCGTCCCGAAAGGGAAGAAAAAATCGAAATAGGCCCTCTCGGCAAGGACGGAGAAAAGATGATGAAGTCCGTCGAGGCCGGCAATATGGTAGCCGTTCTGTCCGGCACCGAGATAATGTATACATTTATTTACAGGAACAAGTATCAGTGCTTCATCCACCCCATCGGCGAGGAAGAAGGACGTTACCGCTCCTGGGATATCAATGCTAAAAACCGCGCCATGCTGAAGAATCTGGACAGCACCGCGGACCAGCTTTTTGAGATAAAGTACGACAAAAAGCTCAACTACATGGGAGTTATGGTCACTGCCGAGCAGGGCATTTATAACTTCCTGTGCACCATCGGCCAGAAGCCCGGTGAGGATGTAGACTTCATGGATGCCATTGAAGAATCCCCTACCGGTGGAAAGGCCCAGTAATTACTTTGTTGGCAAAAATCTCTTTCGCGAAAGCGGAGGAGGACCCCTTTTCAAATACATTTTTCCTAAAAGGAGGAACAGCATGAAATATCTCGTCCATGTCCCCGAGGGGAACCTGTTTCTTACCAAAGAGGAGATCTTCGAAAAGGTCGCAGAAGTCCTGAAAAAGTGCCCCAGCGAGTTCACCTGTGTGTATCGCGTATGGTACGAAGGCTTCGAAGGCTGCGGAAGACCCTCCACCGAGGTCAAGAACATCATGAATGAAGCCATTGCAGCTGCCGGTTGGGAAGACATCGGCGCCATGCGTTGGGAGAAGTTCGGCCCCATCAAGCCCAGCTTCAAGAACCCCAACTACGCCGAGGCCTGCAAAGAGCGCGGCGGCAAGCCCATGGTTCTTCACAAATTCCACCAGGGCAAACACTATCAGGGTCCCGACGGAAAGATCTACTGGCTTCCCGTTATCGAGATCTTCGATATGCGCGGCTTTGAGTGGCAGGATGGCAAGTATGTCGGCCACATGGTAGAAATCGACCCCAACTCTGAGTACGCTCAGCAGATGGTCGAAGTCAACGTTTGAGGAGGTACCCTAATGGCTAAGGAAAGAATAACTCATTCCGTCTCCGTTGCCGGCCCC
>JAZNZM010000190.1:0-13031 GCA_045594965.1 Oscillospiraceae bacterium
TCGCACGCACGGTGTGGAGTGGGGGAAAAGCCGGAGACGATATCAAAGGCTTACCTATCACTATAGGTTTTGGTTGGTAACTGCGACAGCCTAATTTTCCTTGGCGGCGCAGACGCCACAACACTGGAGTATATATCTAAAACGCTTGGTAAAGAGACCATTCGAAGCGTTAACAACAGCCGCAGCTATGGCCGGCAAGGCAGCCATAGTTTAAGCTTCAACAAGACAGGCCGCGAGCTGATGACTCCGGATGAGCTTCGAGTAATGGATAACAATCACTGCGTAATATTTATTCGTGGTTTGTATCCTTTCTTTGCGACTAAATATCCCCTTGAAAAGCATCCAAACTATCCTTATTCCGGAGATGGCAATAAGGCCTATATGTTTGATGTTAAAAAAATGCTTAAAACCGGCGAAAATGTATATTCCCTCAAAGATGAGTCGAAGGCTTTGAAAATCTATAAGGAAGCTCAGATTGCTGACACAAGGGAAGGGGAGCGCCAGTATAAGCAAAACAATCGCAAAGTTCAGATGACCTCTATGAAGGGCACAAAATTACATGAAGTACGTCCTCTTAGCAGGGATATTCCTCATTTGGATATTGCGCCAAGCGCTTTAACACCTGAACAGAAAGCTGAACAAGACGGTGTAACCAATAACTATGTCCTGGAGGCTATAAGTCCTGCACCTAAAGATACTATGGATATTATAGAATCTGAACTTATTGACCAATTCAACGGTTGGGTTGAGCCGGATATGTCCTTTTCTGAACTTCAAGAGGAGGAGCAGGATGAAAGAGGTGAACACTAATGGTTAGTCAAATTCCCGTTGTAAACGGCAATGAAGATTTAAATTCCGTTATTTGGACGGACAAGAAGCGTCCTATTTTCGGGAAACCCATCTCTTTTACCCGGTATACGCTTTATCCTGACAGAATTTCAATTGGTTCAGGCCTTCTGGTTTTCCATCAGGAGGAAGTCCGCTTATATCGCGTTCTTGATGTTAATCTTCGTCAAACTATATTCCAGCGCATTTTTGGTGTTGGCACGGTCACAATATCTTCAGCTGACAGCACCACTCCCAAATTAAATCTTATAGATGTAAAGAACCCCAAGGACGTTATGCGTTTAATATCCGATTCTGCCGAGAAAGAGCGTCAGAGCCGAGGGATCGGCATGATGGAAGGCCTTGGCATTTGGGGCTGACTATTCATTCATTTTTGTATGCTACTGCCGCGAAATGTTGCGGCGTGGTAAATATAAAGTAAAGGAAAATAAAGTATGGAAAAAGTCATCACTCCCAGCAGCGTTCTCACCTGGGGCATTGTCGCCCTCGTTTTTTGCTCCAGCCCCATCCTTGGCCTTATTTTTGCTATCATAGCATTCTCCAAGGCTAAGAAGTTTGCAGCCGGCAATCTTGGTCCTGTCAGCGGACAGGCTAAGGTAGGCTCTATCTTTGCCAAGATTTCTCTCCCCATCAGCATCGTTATGCAGGTAGTCTGGATCATTTATGTCATTGTTGTCGGCGCTGCCGTTGCCTACATGATGTAATGCTTCTCATTGTTGAAGAGAACTGCAATTAGTTGAGCTAAGGCAGCCATTTATAACTTATCTTTAAGTGGCTGCCTTGTTATGTGCGCTTGTTGATGTATCGGAGGACATATTCATGAAAAAAAGATTAATTCCCGTCTTGCTTGTATTTGCGATGGTTTTGTCATTATTCCCTTACCTCTCTGTCGGGGCCGTGGATGCAGATACTACTTCGCAAATCAAAGGGGCGGCTGAGACCCTTGTTAAGAACTATGCTGCAACGGTAAAGCAGCCTGATGCTGCGGACGAAGCCTTTGAGGACTATTTCATCCACGGCTTTTTTAAGGGCGGGAGTGATATGATTTTGCAGGAAAGTAACCCTATGGTTGCTTCTCTTTTTAATTCCGGCATGATGCAAGAGGCACTCGTTGAGTGCATTTATCGTTCAATCGTTATAATGCAGGATCTGAATTTATCCGGTCTCTGTGCTATGGGCGAATCCGCCTGGCACAATTACGGCTATTCTTATTCTATGAATGCTTACCGTGGCACAGAGCAAAACAATGAGTTTCGCCTCGGTACCGTTGGCTCAAGCAAAACTCTCTACGGTAATGCCGAGGGCACTACTAAGGCCTTTTATCGCGGCCCCACTAACCGCAACGATGAAGTTATGGAACTCCTCGTTGGAGGAATGAGAGTAGAGATGCTGTTTTCCCGCGGCCTTGTTACTGACAGCACAGTTACCTACACCATGGACATGAAGTTCTACGACGATTTTGACTTTGATTCCGATTACAGCACTATTGCAAAAAAAGGCTTCAATACCTCCAAAGATCAGCGTCTTAAAAATCTCGGTGTTATGATGAATGTGATGGGTTTGGACAACTTTTATTGGGAATACAGTAAGAGTTTTACCATAGAAGTTCCCTACGAATGTGATCATAGCGGCAACAACTATCATTGGAGCTATGACGGAGAAAATCACACTCTGATCTGCGACACCGCAAATGGCTTCACCGAGGGCACCCTCGAAAGAATAGAACATACCAACTCCAAGGGTGATGCAAGCTATTATTTTAAGCTTGACGAGCCTATAGTGCTCAGACATGATAAACCGTGGGTCATAGAATATAACATGAAGGGCGTAAAGAACCTCGCCTTCTCAGCTCTTAGCGGCAGCAATTATTGCTACCCCTCGCTTATACAGTACAGCAGATACAATACATGGATTTACAACTATGAAGTTACAGAACTTACTGAAGCAAACGGAGTTGCCGACTATAATCTTCACTATGTTGGCGTAGATATGAAGGACCAGTTTAAGTACTCCTCAAAGCACACCTACTCTTTCCGTATCGAAAATAAAATTGCCGCAGACAGCAGCAATATGATATATGTGAGCGTTTATGACAATGATCTGGGCGAAATCGTCTATGGTCCTGCTGCATTTAGCAGTCACTGGATAAAAGCCAAGGGCGAAAAGGACAGGATACTGTTAGACGAATCCAGCAATGCGGCAAACGGTCTTGATTTTATTATTAATTACATAGGCAACAGTAATTATCGCCTGACACATAATTATCTTGAAATCTGGATATATGAGAATGGCGAAGAGGCACCGGAAACTACTCGTTTCCGGGACAGCCATACAGAAGCCACCTGCACTACATCCGGTGGAACTACCCGAACCTGCGTAGATTGTAGCTACACCTATATAAGTGAACACGAAGCAGCTTTTGGTCACAGCTTCGGAGAATATGTGTACAATAACAATGCAAACTGTACTGCGGATGGCACTAAAACTGCTATCTGCACCATCTGTGGTACAAAGGACACCATTACTGCGGAAGGCAGCGCTACAGGACACAGCTACAGCGAAAGTGTCACCGAGCCCGGCTGTGAAAGCCAGGGCTACACCACTTACAACTGCTTCTGCGGAGACAGTTATATTGATGCTTATACCGATGCTGTCGGCCACAGCTGGGGCGAAGGAGAAATGACAAAGGCTCCTACTGTAGAGGCTGATGGAGAAACAAGTTTCTGTTGTTCTGTTTGCGGCACCACAAAGACCGAGACCATTGAAAAGCTAATGAAAAATCCTTTTTTAGATGTAAATGAATCGGATTATTTCTACACTCCGGTTATGTGGGCTCTGAAAGAGGGGATTACCAGCGGTCTCTCCGAAACGAGCTTCAGCCCTGCCAACGGCTGCACCCGCGCCCAGGCAGTAACATTCCTGTGGCGTGCCGCGGGAGAACCCAAACCTGCAGTCACTGAGAATCCATTTAAGGATGTGGTCGAGGGCCAGTATTTTTATGACGCTGTTCTCTGGGCGGTGGAGCAGGGCATTACCGCCGGCCTCTCTGCTGATATCTTTGGTCCTAATGATGATTGCAACCGCAGTCAAATTGTGACCTTCCTCTGGCGTGCCAACGGAGAGCCGTCACCAATAAACAACACTAATTGTTTTGTGGATTTGCCTGAAAGCCACTACTCACGCAATGCCGTGCTCTGGGCTGTTGAAAAAGGTATCACCACCGGAATGGGCACAGACAGTTTCGCACCTAATGTCACATGTACTCGCGGTCAGATTGCAACTTTTCTTTACCGCACCTATGCCGGTTAATCCCATGTAGGGTAAAGAAAAAATCAGGCCGCCATAACAGGCGGCCTGATATCTTTATTTTATAGATTACTTTTTAGACATTTCTTCCGGAACGGCTTTCCTGATGGTTATACACTCTCCATCAAAAGAGATAGTGATATTGCGTTCTTCCTCGGAAAGTCCCATAGCCATAACCCAATTGGTAGGAAGGCTCATTCTATAACTTCTGGAAGCTTTACTCGCATTACCACCGGGCTTAGCGATAGATATTCTTACATTTCTTTTTTCCATGATCTATGTCTCCTTTAAGGGGATTTAGTGTGATTATATCATACTCCGTGCTGAGTTCGGCCTTAATGCCACTCGCCATCAAAGCTGTCATCTACGGGAAAATTCTTTAAGCAATCCTCACATACAAGGTGAGATACCGCCCTACGCTTTCGCCCTGTGCGCCACTTAACGCCATTAGCTGTTTTTACTTCTTCTTCCGTAAACCATATAGGGGCTAATGTACCACCGCAGCGACTACAAGTACCAAAGTCTATCATGAGCTCTCACTCCTTTCGCGCATTATATTAGCGCAATCAAAAAATCCCTCGTTGTAAGCATTGTGCAATGCCTCACAGACAGGATCATTAACTGCTGTACAAAAGCCGCCCGCCGGCAAACAATTGCCGTTATCAGGGTGGCGCATGGGGCAATCTTTTCTAAGATCACTTGATATTGCACTTATCACTTACTTTCACCTCTTATAAAGAAAAGCCTCGCGGCCGCGGATAATCTCATCAAGAGTCCTTGGCGTGTAATGAATCCACGGCATACAGGCACCGACATTGTATATCTGACCGCAATTAACAGCGTGAACTCCTCCAACACCGGAATTATCCTTCAGCTCGGCAATCCACTTCTCCAGATAAACGTTCTCTGCCGTATTGTGGACATGGCCGCAGAGCATAAAATACTTATTGTTATTTGAATGCTTATAGAAAGGAATAGGATAGTGGCTAAGGATAACCTTACGTCCGGCATTGTTATGCCCATTGTCTACAATTTCCTTATAGGGCTTAATATCTGCAAAGTGCTGTCGTAGCTCCGGAGGGTACTGCTTAAGGTCGTGGTTTCCTTCTATGAGAAACTTATTGCCCTTTAGCTTACGCACAATACGAAGCCACTCATCGGCCTTGCCCCATACGAAGTCACCGAGTATATATACGTTATCTCCGGGGCGAACAACAGCATTCCAGTTCATGCACATGATTTCTTCCATCTCCTCAACACTGCCAAATGGACGATGGTCAAAATGGATAACGGCTGAGTGCCCAAAATGGCAGTCAGCAATATAATAGTTATTCATAACTAAAGTTTCACCTCTTTCAGTTTCTGTCTATCAATACAAATCTTCTGACCAAAGAGTGATTTCACGCTTTTCAACTTTCTCCGTGCGCACGGTATCGGAGAGTTGTCCACAGACCAAAGCATGGGCAAGTGCTTCATACCTATCCAGGAATGCTCCTGTATGGTCGATGAAGCCCTCAATTTCCTCACGCTTCGCCGGTACACCAAGGTCGGCCATAAGCTCCCAGATATGGCCGTGTCGCAAGCCGGGAATAACAACTTCTATTATTTTGTCGGCTCTAACAAAACGAACTTTAATTGCAGCGCAAATAATCATAGAGACCTCCTAAATCATCGTATAATGCCGGCATCACTCATCAGGCACCCCTACCATGCATCCGGAGTTCACCACTTGTACGTTATCCTCGTAGGCGGCAAGGCGTTCTACCTCTTTATTAAGGCTCAGGGGCAGCCTTATAATACCTATCATTTTTGGATCAGTCCGCTGGTTAACTCCTCCTAAAACTGAAGAAGTTTAATGCCCAAATCAGTTTCCACATAGATATGACCGTCTTCTGCAAGGTAGTGCTTATAAGCTATCCCACAAATATTTCTATCGCGAGGCTTACTGTTTTTACAGATCTTTTGCATCCACTTTCGGTCAAGATAATTCCACTTTTTTCTTACGAGCTTATATACAGAGACTCGTTCATCACGATTCAGAGACTCAAGCTCGTCAATGAAAGTGGAGATAAACTGATACATCCGTTCACCGTTCTTCTCACGAAGCTGTTCATTCCACTTACGCTCAAATCCAAGGTCCCAGTCCCGGTTGAAGTTCCCATCCTCAAAGGAAACATGAAAGGGGTTATGAATAGAGTAGTGACAGATCATAGCGCCCCTTTTCCCAAGGGAAGTAATGATATCATCAGTCTTGTAAATTTTCATTCGCAATCCTCCTCATCACTCAGGAAAATTCCCTCATCAGAGTTGATATATTCCCGGGCACCTTCAAAGATGCCACGAGCCATTTTGCCGGCCTCGCCCTTGTTTTCAGCCATGATGGACAGTTCGACCAGGCGCCCATTCCAATCATACGCTCCATAAGTATACTTTTTCATATTCAAGCCTCCTTGGTAATATAGCGCTTGGCGCATCTTATTGCAGCATTCTCATCCGCAAATCTCTTGCACCCACTGCCCGGTTCTGAAGCTCCCCGGACGCTGCAATCCGGTTCGCCCATGAAGTAATGCATTACAAAGACAACGCCGGGCCATCCAGCGACATCTACATGAATTTCAGCAGATCTATGGGTCAGGTAATTTTTAAACTCATACTTTTTCATATCATGTTCCCTTCTTTATCCTCTGAGCAGGGGCGCTTATGCGCCCGCTGCCCGTTTTGCTGCCTCAGCAACTCTAAACAGCATTTTACGCCTCCCCAAACGCTTCATTGCCCACGTCTCCGCAGAGATCGTACACCTCATAGGCTGCTGCGTTCAGCCGGTTAATACTTGCGGTAGCCTCCGGCTCCACGGCCTTAATAGCATCTGCTTCGGCCTCCAGAAGATCTTCAACGAAATTCAAAGCATCCTCAGCGTCGCCCTCAGAAAAAATAAGGGTCGGATACTTTTTGCAGATTTCCTCAAATTTTTCTTTAGTGATATACATACTCAGCCCTCCTTAGTTATGCCAGTGAATGATACAACCCATCTCGGCGGCACGATAAATGTCAACCTTGGAAAAGCCGTTGGGGGAATGCACTTGGTAAGTGACACGCAGATCGTCATAGATGGTCAGCCAAGTGGAGCCGGAGAACACCTTACGGTAGTGCGCTCCGATTTCGACATCATCACCGAAGCATTCGTACGCATGGTAGTAGCCGTCCTGACCGAAGTGGATTTCGGAGAGGCTATCGCTCGCACGAGCAACGAGGGAGGCAATATCGGAGCAGCCGATTTGGATTTTCTCAAAATTCTTATAAGTCATATTTTCCCTTTCTGCCAATAACCCCGGCCGGGCGTTCACGATCATTATCCTATGAACCCATTATACATCATTCGTCACCAATAGTCAAGCGAAAAATTATGAGATTAAGCCGTTTTTTTGCAGCCCACACTTTTCTCCTTTCTGCTCTGGCTTCATATTTTCAAGCTCTGTATCACTGCCGTGATAAAATTTTTTTGAAATTCAGAACATTTATTGAAGGTTTTATAACTTTCCCGGGTAAAATAATATATATAAGATAATTCTCACATGGAGGATCAGCATCATGAGTAAAATTGAAAATATATACCTTTTATCCCGAAACACCGCAGAGAATTTATCGCGGGGCGAGTGGCCGGCTTTCCTTCGCACGGCGGCCTGGGCATTCAAGTATAGTTTTCCTAATCAGGTACTCATATACGCTCAACAGCCTGAGGCTACAGCATGTGCAACCGTAGATGTATGGAATAAGCATCTGCAGCGCGCTCGCAAGCCTGACTCAACCGGCATAGCTCTTCTTGAGGATGGCGGAGACTATATGCGTATCAACTATGTATATGACGTTTCGGAAACCTACAGTCCTTCCGACACTCCTTTCCATCTGTGGTCTATGACCCCGGAAAAAGAGCCTGCGGTCCGTTCTGCGTTATTTTCTGCATATTTCCCCGGCTTTGAGGCTTTCGACCCTCAGGGCCTTAGCTCAAGTGACTTTTTCAAAACAGTCGCCCGTACAATTGTCAATGAACAAGGCGTTTCTTCAGTTGATGAGCTTATCTCCATGAGAGATGAGATCGATGAGTTTCAGGGACTCAGCAATTCTGAAATCGCGCAGCGTTTTCAGGATTTACTTACAAATTCCATTGCCGCAACAATAATGTATCGCTGCGGCATTGAGCCGGATATTTCAGCCGACGCCTTCGCTGATGTATCTCTTTTTGGCAACATAGATGCCATTGCCATTCTCGGTCAATCAACGCAATCACTTTCGAATCAGTGCATCAATGTGATTGCGAAAACCATACAAGCCTGGGATAAAACCCACAAGGAGGAACTTAAACATGAGCATGATAGTGAACTATCTGAGAGCCGGGGACACCAAGATCCCGGCATTGAGCATTCCGGAACAACCCAAGCTGAACCGCTACGGGATGATGCGGAAGGAATACCTGAGGGAACACAAGCCGAACAAGTACACAGCCCTGATGTTGAAGGGCGAGCTGATGAACCATCTGGCCTCAGTGGGCGAGCTGACGGAGCAGCAGATAGAGCAGACGATGGAGAGCCTGTTGAAAGCGAACCCGGCGCCGGAGAAGGCATTGAGCAGCCTGAACTGGACGCAGCACATGACGAGAATTCGTCAGCAGGCGGAGGAAATAGTCTTCCCGCAGACGATTTACGCATAAATCCGGAAGATGAGGAAATCCTTCCCGATGCCGAAGAAGCCGGTCTTGATGTCCGGCTCCCCTCCGCAGAGGAAGAATTAGCGCAAATTGAAGCTTCCGAAGCCGGGTTACATCTGACCATAGATGAAATCGACTCCATTCTTACAATGCCCTCTGAAAGCGGTGTGCCAAAGGATATCCTTGCATCCATTTTCCGCGACCGACCTGATTCCGAGCATTCCGCACTTGCACTTCGGGATGTGTATGGTGGTTTGTATTTTGACCACAGCTTTCCTGACGGTTCCGAATCTGCAATAACCGGCGAATCTTATGGTCTCCGCGTAGTGCGCGGCGATGAAGTTTCCGTTATAAACTGGGAAACCCTTGCCGGCCGCATGAATTATCTTTTGGACAATGATCGTTTCATGCCCAAGAATAAGGACCCTCAGCCTCAATCCAGTGCTGAAATTGAAATAGGCCAGGTCTTTCTGCTTAATGGCATGAAGTATCAGAAGGTGGGGGAGTCTGAAAATACCGTTACTTTACAGGACGTTGAGCATCCCATTTTCACACAAACCCTCACCAAGACAATCCTGGATAAACTTCTCAATCCCGGTATCCCCACTGTTAAGCCTGTTCCTAAACAAGAGAGGGAAGAAGCGGAGCCCTCCGAATCTCAGGCTTCTGAACCCGAGGAGGAGCCCAAGGAAATACAAGAAAAACAAATTGCAGCAGAGCATGATCTCTCAGACTATTCCATTTCCACTCTCAGATATGCCGTAACTTCCACTCTGAGAAGTTTTTATCCTCAGCTTATTTCAGCCGCTGAAAATCGCGGCGAAAACATACCTGATGAGGATGAGCTTGAAGTTATTCTTATTGACTTCACAGACGAAGCAGATATGCATTACGGCAAAAAGCTCACCCCTAAGCAAGAGCAGCAGCTTCGCACCCCGGACTATAACGGCAGGGCAATTGCCGCCGTTGCTTATAAAATGCAGTCTGAAGGCATTGCGGCAAAGGATATAGATTTTGCCTTACGAGCCTTAAAAGCCATGTATCGCATTGACGATTCAGAGCTTCATGATATTGCCAAAGCCTCTGAATGGATCAGCATAGAGGCTCCGGAAAAGGCTGAGCCTGAAATTCAGTCTGATGAAGAAATATCTGACGCCGTTCAGAAGGTCAATGATTTCTTTGAGCGTCAATATTCCCTTGCTCCTGCACAGCGCAATTATAAGTTCCTTGAGCACTATGCACCGGAAATCACAAGCGGTCAGCTGGATTATATGCGTTTCGAATCAGAGACCTTTGAGCCTCTGTATATTGAGCGTATAGGCAATGATGAAATTGCCATCGCTCATACCTACGTTCAGAACGGCGATCTGATGCTTGACCCCGAAATCGTGTTTTATATAGACGCGGAAAACAAGGCTCTTTTCCCTGTGGCATATCAGATGAGCTATCCTCCGATATATAATCCGGTGTATGACCCTGATGACTTAACCCGTGAGTCTCCCAATCGTGCTGCAGAAAAGGACATAAACAGCTTTGCAAGAATGTGGTTCCAGAATCTTCAGTGGCAGGAACACACACCTGTAAAGGGAGTTAAATACGATAAGGGCGAAGATATTGAATATATCTTTGACGATAAGCGTCAGCTTATCTCTGTTTTGCCCCCTCTTGAGAGCTATCTTGAGCAAATCCTTTTAGGCGGTTCAGGAACAGTAAACGGGAAATTCCGTATATACTCACAGTTCCTTGAAAACGCCGGTCGGGAGGAAAATATATCTTTTCTGAAGAAGGAATATGGCATTGGTGGCCGTACCTGGGGTATTGGGAATGATATGTTTGAATATCATGACGGTAAGGGCATCAAAATAAGCCGTGGTCCGGAAGAAAGCCTTCTTTTCAGCTGGAATGAAGTTGAAAAGAAAATTGGGGAGCTCATTCAGAACGACAGATATTTGAGCGATAAGGAGAAAAACGAGTATTATTCTGAATACGCTGCACCCATTGAAATTGACCACCCAGAGCTTCGCCGGCGTGATCTTTCCAGAAATGAGCGAACAGATAAGGTCGTAATGGCTGACCTTCTTAAGCATTTTGGAGATTACAGAGTCCGCTATGCCCTTACTACGCCTGAGCTTAACGGGCATGATTTGGCATTGTATGGACAGGAGACAGACGAGCTTTTCAACCTTGTCATAACCGATGATGTTGCCGAGAACTTGGCAAACCTGCAGAAGATCCTTGGCTACTATAACCGTTGGTTTATTCCTTTTGCGGATAATGTCAACCAGGAGATAAAGGAAAACCTGTATAAGAATCTTGAAGCTGCCACGCGTCTTAAGGCGCTGAGCGTTGATGAGATACTTGCTACCGATCCCAAAGCGCGGGTAGATATAAATGACCCGAACATAGAAAGAACGCCCATAAATGATTTGAAGGTCAAGGCTGAATATGTGGATGAAATAATCCACAATGAAAAAATGACCAATAATTCCTGGGCGGATGTTCTTGCGTTCTTTGGTGAGCATGCTGAATTCAGCGACAGAGTTGACTATCTCAAAAAGCACTTTGGCGATGCCTATACTTCCATCTTTGCAAGTGACGGCAAATATATAGGCTTCAAGGCCCATGATGACAGGCTTGAGATATGGGAAGACAATTACATGACTACCAATGTAAAGGACTATTTGCCCTGGTATGATGTATGTGCCCGTATTGAAGAGGCCATGGTTATTGAGCATTTTGAAAAGCCTGCACCCGAAGAACCGGAGCTCTCTCTGTTCGATTTCAATTTCGATTCCGAATCGGATTCTGAAGTACCCTCTGAGCTTCCCACAGAAGATGAGCCCGTTCCTGAGCCCGTGGCAGTCTCCGCAGCTCCTTCAGTTGAGCCCGAGGAGCGCCGGAACTTTCATATCTCCGATATGTATCCCCATTACGGTGGCCCCAAAGCCAGATTCAATCAGAATGTGGCGGCTATAGAAGTTCTCAAGAAATTAGAAAGGGAAGAACGCCTTGCCAATGCTGAGGAACAAGAGATCCTTTCCAAATACGTTGGCTGGGGCGGTATTCCTCAGGCCTTCGAGCCTAAAAACGAGAGCTGGAGCGAGGAATATAAGCGTCTGAAAGAACTTTTAACAGAGAGTGAGTATGACTCTGCAAGAGCCAGCACCAACACCGCGTTCTATACTCCTCCTGTGGTTACGGAAGCCATATTCAACGGCCTTCGACAGATGGGCTTTCAGCGCGGTAATATCCTTGACCCCTGCTGCGGTACCGGCAACTTCTTCGGAATGCTCCCGGAGGATATGAATGAATCAAAGCTTTACGGTGTAGAGCTTGACAGCATCAGCGGCCGTATAAGCCGGCAGCTGTATCAGAACGCGAATATTCTTATAGAGGGCTATGAGAAGACATCTCTTCCCGACAGCATCTATGATGTCGCCATAGGCAACGTTCCCTTTGACAACTATTCCCTTGCCGACCGCCGTTATGACAAATACCACTTCCTCATCCACGACTACTTCTTTGCGAAGACCCTGGATAAGGTTCGTCCCGGCGGCATAATAGCCTTTATTACCAGCAAGGGCACCATGGACAAGCAGAACGACTCTGTGCGTAAATATATTGCTCAGAGAGCCGACCTTCTCGGCGCCATTCGTCTTCCGGATAATGTTTTCAAAGAAAATGCCGGCACAGAGGCCGTTGCAGATATTCTGTTCCTCAGAAAGAGGGAGCAGCCGTCTGTTGAAACTCCTTATTGGGTAGGTCTTGACCGCAGTTATCTGGGTTATGATGAAGAGAATAACCGGGATAAATGGGGCCCCGACATAAATGCGTACTTTGTGGACAATCCGGATATGGTGCTTGGCGACATGGTACAGGTCTCCGGCCCTCACGGTCCCGTTTGGACCTGCAAGGCCAGGGAAGGGGAGGATCTTCGTGAGTCTCTTGCTGAGGCTATAGGCAAAATTGAAGGTCAGATAGGCGCCTATTCAATGGACTTTGACAGTCTTGACAGCCAGACTGCAGGCAAAACACTCCCTGCCGATCCCGATGTGCGTAATTTCAGCTATACCATAGTCGATGGCAATGTATATTACCGCGAGAACTCTCTTATGTACCCTGCAGAATTAAATAAGACAGCTGAGAAGCGCGTAAAGGGCATGATAGAGCTTCGGGA
>JAZNZM010000191.1:0-7737 GCA_045594965.1 Oscillospiraceae bacterium
GGCTGCGAGAAGGTTTTCCCTGTTCATTCTCCCAGCATCGTCTCCGTCGAGACCGTCCGCAGAGGTAAGGTTCGCAGAGCTAAGCTCTACTACCTGCGTGACCGCGTGGGTAAGGCCGCTAAGGTCAAGGAGCGCCTGTAAGACACAGCCTAATAAAAAAACCGCTGAGAAATCAGCGGTTTTTTTATTTTGTTCGGTATCAAGCTTCATGGGTTATCTTAAAGGAAAGAGTAGCACAATTAATTAGATTTACTCAATATCCCCAAACCATATCACGGCTTATCTCTGCAAGAGAATGGGCGCCGCACATGGACATAACATCACTGAGCTCGGCCTTCAGCTTGTCGACATATACCTGCACGCCCTCGGCACCGCCGCCGTATACCATGGTGACAAAGGGTCTGGCAATCAGAACACCGTTGGCACCAAGCGCAAGAGCCTTGAAGACATCCATACCTGTGCGTATGCCGCCGTCTGCAAGAATGGTCATCTTTCCTTTGACAGCGTCTGCGATGGCAGGCAGCACTTCGGCGGTGGCAGGGCAGTTGTCCAGCACGCGGCCGCCATGGTTGCTGACAACAATTCCGGAGGCTCCGGCATCTAAAGCCTTAAGTGCAGCTTTGACAGTCATAACACCCTTGACGATAAAGGGACGGCCTGCAATGGCAGCGATTTCCCGAAGCTCCTCAACGGTTTTGCTTCCGGCAGGAGGAGTAAGGTTTTTAAGGAAGGGGAGTCCTGCTGCGTCGATGTCCATTGCGATTGCAAACGGCTCCGATTCATTTACCATATCCATTTTATGCTTTATGAGCTCTATGTTCCAGGGCTTTATAGTCGGCACTCCGCAACCGCCATACTTTTTAAGAGCTGCAGCTGCAGCTTCCACAACCGTGGGGTCGGTGCCATCACCGGTGAAGGCGGCTATTCCGGCGTCTGCACAGGCGGAAACGAGAATGTCGTTATATTCAAGGTCGCTGTACTTATCTCCGTAATGCAGCTTCATGGCTCCAACCGGGGCTGCGAACACAGGAATAACAAATTCCCTTCCAAAAAGTCTGGCAGAGGTGTCGATGGCATTATTTTCACATATTGTATCCATATTGACGCAAATCTCCTGCCACTTCTGGAAATTGCGTCTTGCACCGGTGCCGCTTCCCTTTGAGCCGGGACCGGGCATGGTGGAGCCGCAGGCAATGCCGTTGCATACAGGGCAGGCCTTGCAGTAAGGGCCGGAGCAGCCGCGGGCTGCGACAAGAATATCATTGTAAGTCAATTATGATTTCCCCTTTCTTTCTGCATTTTCTGCGTCTAATTTTACATGTCGGAATTTTAAATGGCAATAAAAATTTGTTACGCCGCGGATGATTTTTATCCAATTCTGCGTCAAATGAACTTTTCCATCCATATCATATCGTACCAGCGGCCGAATTTGTAACCGCACCTTGTGAAACGACCTGCGGTTTTATAGCCCATATGCTCGTGGAAATGCGCGCTGTCGTTGGTGAGATATTCGTCCTCAATGTCCGTAACAGCAATGCAGGCATAAAGATTAAGTATTCCCAGCTTTGCCAATTTTTCTTCCAGTACCCGATAAAGCTCCCGACCGATACCCATACCTCTTGCGTCCCCGGAAACATATACCGTAACCTCTGCACAATGATCATAAGCTGCTCGGTCCTTGAAAACCCCGGCATAGGCGTAGGCGAGTATATGTCCGTGCTTTTCGGCAAGAATGTAGGGATACCGGCTGAGAGTTGATTCGATTCTTCTCCTAAACTCATCAAGGGAGGGAACCTTGTATTCAAAAGTAATGGCTGTTTTCTCCACATAGGGAGCATATATTTCCAACAGTGCCTCCGCATCCGAAATGGAAGCGGAGCGGATGAGTAAATCCTTCATAGCAATCACTCCTTGATGAGATATTACCAGATAAAAAAGAGCGTTTCAACTTCCAAATTCCCATTATTAAACTTACCCTTGCGAAATCTCGGTGAATAGGTGTATAATACACTGATTAAATATTTCCTCAACGGAGGCAAGCTATGGATAATATGGATAATAACATTGATAAAATACTTGAGGAATTTTCCGACACTGTAAGTTTTGAGCCTGTGGCAGAGGAGCCTGCCCCTGCAGCGGAAGCGGCTCCTGATGCAAAGAGCGTTTCTGCCGAGCCCCCAATGAGTAAGGATGAACGGATAAAGAGCGAACTTTTTGACTGGATGCAGTGCATAGTCTTCGCGCTCATTGCCTGCATACTTATTTTCCTCTTCCTTGGACGCACTGTGGGCGTTGTGGGCGGCAGCATGGAGAACACCCTTCATGAGGGCGAGCGCCTTATAATAAGCGACCTTTTCTATACCCCCGAAAACGGAGATATCATTGTGCTGCGACAGGAGAGCTTCCGCAATGAGCCTATTGTGAAGCGTGTCATCGCCACTGAGGGACAGACTGTGGACATAGATTTCGAGACCTGCACCGTCATTGTGGACGGAGTTGCTCTTGATGAGCCATACACCAAGGAATACGGCAACTATGTCTACTATGATGACCAGGACTTTGACGGAGAGATCACTGTTCCCGAGGGCTGTGTGTTCGTCATGGGCGATAACCGCAACGGCTCAACCGACAGCAGAACCGAAAGCATTGGCTGCGTGGATGCAAGAAAAATCCTCGGCAAGGTCATATTCAGAATATCTCCCCTCGATAAAATAGGATTTGTGAACTAAAGGTGTAAAAATGTCTGATAATGCATACGAAAAGATGGTAATTCAATGGTTCCCCGGTCATATGACCAAGGCCCAGAGAATGATAGAAGAGAATATGAAGATGGTGGACGGTGTCTGCGAGCTTTTGGATGCCCGCATACCATTTTCAAGCCGCAATCCGGACATAGACCGCCTTGCCGGTGATAAGCCCAGACTGATAATCTTAAACCGCACAGACCTTGCAGACCCTGCCGTTACTGCCCGGTGGAGAGATTATTTCCGTAAAAAGGGCTTTGCCGTCCTTGAGACCGATGCAAAAACGGGTAAGGGTGTAAACAGTTTTGTTCCTGCTGTTCGCAGCGTGCTAAAGGATAAAATAGCAGCCTATGAGGCAAAGGGCCAGGGCACAAGACCGCTGCGTATTATGATTCTTGGAATACCCAACGTGGGAAAAAGTACATTTATTAATAAGGTGGCAGGCCGTAAGGCAGCCGTAGCCGGTGACAAACCCGGTGTTACAAGAGGCAAGCAGTGGATAAATATTGACAAGGGACTTGACCTTCTCGATACTCCCGGCATACTTTGGCCCAAGTTTGATTCTCAGGAGGTTGGTGAGGCTCTGGCTCTCACAAATGCTATCAAGGCAGATGTGCTGGACAAGGAGACTCTGGCGGCAAACTTCATGCTGCGCCTTCGCGCCCTGAAGCCCGAGGCCATAGAGCAGCGCTATAAGTTCACACCTGATCCGGATAAAAACGGATTCGAGCTTTTGGAGGATGCGGCAAAAAAGCGGGGCTTTCTTGTAAGCCGCGGAGAATATGATATAGAACGTATGGCCAATGTGCTTCTGAGCGAGTATCACGACGGCAAGCTTGGACGAATAAGCCTTGAAGCTCCTCCGGAGGAATAAGCCATGGAAGACAAAATCGACCTTTGGGAGCTTGAAAACCAGCTTCTGGACGAGGGCATTGCGCCCATCTGCGGAGTGGATGAAGCCGGCCGCGGTCCCCTTGCCGGACCTGTTTGCGCCGCTGCTGTTATTCTGCCCCGTGGTCTTGAGATAGAGGGGCTTAATGACTCAAAAAAACTCAGTGAAAAAAAGCGTGAGGAGCTGTTCGACAGGATTAAGGACTCCGCTGTCAGCTACGGAATAGCCTTTGCAGGTGTTGAAGAAATAGAAGAGCTGAACATTCTCGGAGCCACATATCTTGCTATGAACAGGGCAATAGCAAAGCTTGATATAAAGCCTGCTTTGGCCCTTATAGACGGCAACCGTGATGCCGGCATTGACTGCGAAAGCCGCACTGTGGTGCACGGTGATGCGAAGTGTGCTTCTATCGCCGCAGCCAGCATTCTTGCAAAGGTGACCCGAGACCGCTATATGCTTGAAATGGCCGAAAAGTATCCTGAGTACGCCTTTGAAAAGCACAAGGGCTACGGCACCAAGGTGCACTATGCAGCTATCAGGGAACACGGTGCGAGCCCGATCCACCGCCCATCCTTTTTGAAGAAGATGCACTGATATGGATAAAAAGCTTCTGGGCCGCTTTGGAGAGGAGCAGGCCGCCAATTATCTGAAAAAGAAAAAGTATAAAATTCTGGGCATGAATTACAGCTGCCGCTTCGGGGAGATAGATGTTATTGCCGGAAACAGAGACTTTATTGTCTTTGCGGAGGTGAAGCTCCGACGCAGCTCGTCTTTTGCTGAGGCAAGAGAGTATGTAACATATTCAAAGCAGCAGCGCATAATGACCGCCGCTCAGCTTTGGCTTGCAGCAAATCCCAGCGATAAGCAGCCCAGATTTGATGTTATTGAAATTTACGCGCCTCTTGGAGACAAGGGAGAAATTAGAATAAACCATATTGAAAACGCGTTTTGAGGTGAAACCATGAAGTATTTCAGCACCAGAGATGAGAGTATAAGAATTAGCGCAGCCGAGGCAATCGCTAAGGGCCTTGCCGCTGACGGAGGACTTTTTGTCCCGGAAAAGCTGCCGGCTGTGGATCTTTCCGAAATTGAAAAGCTCTGTTCCTTGGATTACAGAGGCAGAGCCGCATGTATAATGGCAAAATTCCTTGAAGACTTCACAGCTGACGAGCTGGGGAAATTTGTTTCTGCTGCGTACGGAGATAATTTCGACAGCGATGCTGTTGCTCCACTGAGCTTCGTGGATGATGAAACCGCATTTCTTGAGCTGTGGCACGGTCCTACCTGTGCCTTCAAGGACATGGCTCTGCAGATGCTGCCCCATCTTCTTACCGCATCTTTGAAAAAGACCGGTGAAGATAAAACGGTGTGCATACTTGTGGCAACCTCCGGAGACACCGGCAAGGCAGCCCTGGAGGGTTTTGCCGATGTTGAAGGTACGAGAATATTTGTTTTCTACCCCAAGGACGGCGTGTCAGATATTCAGCGTCTCCAGATGGTCACCCAGACAGGAGAGAATGTTGGCGTCTGCTCCGTTGTAGGTAACTTTGACGACGCCCAGACAGGAGTGAAGAAGATTTTCGGCGACAGGGAATTTGCTGCCGCTCTTGCTGAAAAGGGCTTTTTCCTTTCCTCTGCCAACTCCATCAACTGGGGCCGCCTGCTGCCTCAGATTGTTTACTATTTCTCTGCCTACTGTGATTTTGTTAAGAGCGGAAAGCTGGAAATGGGATCAAAGCTGGACTTCTGCGTCCCCACCGGCAACTTTGGAAACATTCTGGCCGGCTGGTATGCCAAGGAAATGGGACTTCCTGTGGGTAGACTCATATGTGCCAGCAATGAAAACAATGTTCTCACCGACTTTATTGAAACGGGTGTGTATAACAAAAACCGCCCCTTCCATACCACAATTTCTCCTTCCATGGATATTCTTGTATCCAGTAATCTGGAGAGACTTCTCTATGCCGTGGCAGGCAGTGAAAATGTAAGAGCCTATATGTCCGCGCTTTCATCCGAAGGCTGCTATAAGGTTGATGAAGCCACCCTTGAACGCATTGCTTCTGATTTCAGCTGCGGCTGCTGTGATGATGAGGCCACCAAGTCCAAAATCAGGGAACTTTTTGAAGGTAAGCACTATCTGATGGATACCCATACCGCTGTCGCCTATAAGGTTCTTTGCGACTATCGCGAAAAAATGGGGGAAGGCAATCCTGCTGTCGTGGTATCTACTGCCAGTCCCTATAAGTTTGCCGTTGATGTTCTGGATGCCTTGGGTATAGTCGATTGTTGCGAGCCTCTCGGTAAGCTTTCCGAAAACACCGATACCAAGATCCCCGCACCCCTCTCAGGTCTGGATAAGCGCAGAGTTCGCTTTGAGGACTTCACTGAAAAAGAGGGCATGAGGGATGCCGTTGAGGCTTTTCTCAGATAATTTATGTATGAGGACAGCGCATAAAGCACTGTCCTCTGTTTCCCGCATAGAAACTCAGAACTGAGTTCTGGGGGTGTAGGTGCCGCAGGCAGCCTCGGCATTGACACCGTTGGCTCTGTTTTCCACCTTGATGTGCTTTGCGGTGCAGGCTTTGCATTCAACATCGTTGTAGATGCAGCTTCTTACATCACAGCCGACGCCGCCCAGCTTATCGCAATGAGCGTGAGAGTCCTTCATGCTTACACACCTTTCCTGTTATTTGTCGGTTTAGGACCGACGGTTTTATTATGTCTTTGCAGACAAATTTTATTCCCGGAGAAAGCGATGTCTTTATTTGTTATTGGTGACCTCCATTTGTCCCTTGGCTGCGATAAGCCTATGGACATCTTCGGAGGGCGATGGGAAAACTATATACAGAAACTCAGTGAGGGTCTATCTCTCATAAAAGAGGGAGATACCACTGTTATCTGCGGCGACCTCACATGGGGCATGAGCCTCGAGGAAGCTGCTGAGGATTTTCTGTATATTCACCGAATACCCGGCAGAAAGATTATCCTCAAGGGCAACCATGATTACTGGTGGTCCACTGCCAGCAAAGCCATGAAGTTTTTTGAGGAAAAGGGTATATACAGCATAGAAATACTCAATAATAACTGCTTCATGTATGAGGATATTGCAATATGCGGTACAAGAGGCTGGGCAGCCGAAGGCAATGTGAGCCGTGAACACGATAAAAAGATGACAGACAGGGAGCTTCTGCGTCTTGAAACCAGCCTGAAGGCGGCAGGGGAGAGAGAGAAAATCGTTTTTCTTCATTATCCACCTAAAATGCTGGGCTATGAGTGCACTCCCATGCTTGAACTTATGGAGCGCTATGGAGTGAAAAAGTGCTATTACGGTCATCTCCACTCTGCCGGACGCAATGCCGCCTTTGAGGGCGAAAGCCATGGTATACGCTTCAGGCTGATTTCCGCAGATCATCTTTTGTTTATTCCGCTGAAAATTATGTGAGAAATTGATTGCATTTTGCCAAGTAATCTGTTATACTGAATCGGTATGTTTTGGCAACTGACAAAAAATTAAAAAACTTTCTGATAAATGTATAGGAGGAAGATTCCCATGGTTGTTAAAAACCTTGAAAAGAAAGAAAACGGCAAGCTCGGTTTCCAGGTCGAAATCGATGCTGCGGCATTTGAGAAGGCTGTTAATGGCGCATACCTGAAGGCCAAGAAGAGCATCTATGTTCCCGGCTTCCGCAAGGGTAAGGCTCCCCGCATGGTCATTGAAGGCATGTATGGCACCGATGTGTTCTATGAGGATGCTATCGACGCTCTGGCTCCCGAGGCTTTTGAGCTTGGCATGAAGGAGAACGAGGCCCGCACCGTCGGCGCTCCCGCTATCGTAAACTTCAATGTTGACGGTGAGAAGAACGCAGTCATCGATTTTGAGATCGCTCTTTACCCCGAGGTAAAGCTGGGTGAGTACAAGGGTCTCGAGGTCTATAAGGAGACCGCTGAGGTCAGCGAAGAAGAAATCGCTGCTGAGCTCACAAAGGAGCAGAAGAAGGGCGCACGCATCGCGGTTGTTGAGCGCGAGGCTGCCGACGGTGATACCGCAAACATTGATTTCGAAGGCTTCAAGGATGGAGTTCCCTTTGATGGCGGCAAGGG
>JAZNZM010000192.1:0-4470 GCA_045594965.1 Oscillospiraceae bacterium
ACAGATTCAGGTACAAGAGTCGTGATGTCGCATTCGAAAGGACATTCGGAAATAACAACACGGTTGTCTTTGTCGATGTACGCATCGTTATAAATGTTGGCAGTCAGTTCTTTTTCCATGATGTGAATTCCGTCGGCCTCAATGTTGAAACCGTACATTTCATTCACGGCAAGGTCGCGTGTGTCTACGATTACCAGTTCATTTCTGGCAAAGGCCTTGAGAAACTCGGCGGCTTCCACACGCCCCTCAAAGGAGAGCAGCTGCTTGCTCGCGCCGTCGGACTTCACCATAACCTTGGCAGAATGGTAATCATATTTCAGCCGGAAAAGGTCCACAAGCTCCTTATCGGGAACTATGAAGGCCACATCCTCTATCTCCTCCCGGCGGTGGGCCGAGAGGGTATCCTCTATCTCACGGACGCTCATGCCGCTCATGTCCGGGTAGCCGCAGTCGGCTGCCACAGCACAGGCCTCGGCAAAGCCGGGAGCTGTGAGCATGCGCTCCAGCTTCTCTTTGCCCATCATGCCGGCCTCACGGGCGCGGAGCATAGCCGTCAGGCAGAGGTATTTTGTGCTTTCACTTTTTTTGAGGTCAGACAAATCCCTTACCTCCTATTATCAAGAAAAGAGTATCTCGGCAACCTGAGAGGACAGAGAAGAGCGGTGGAGATATACCAGAGTATCCACAGCGCAGTTAACCTCGATATTGCCGCTGCGCATAATGAAGCCGCCGGGGATATCGGCAGTCTCCGCAGCGAGGCTGAGGGTGCCATTGCCGCCCTTTGCCTTGATGAGACCGTTGGCTTTTCTGACTGCCTCAGAGCCTACATTGGCTCTGTCGGTCTCGGAGAAGAGGACCTCCTCCTCGCCGTTCATGGCAGCCTCGGACATAAGCCGGGCCAGAAAGTCGATGTACTCGTCTTTGGGCAGCTTTGTCATGGCTTCCACAGCCTGAGCAAAGGCCTCGCCCACCAGGACCTGCTTAAAGGCCAGAGTGGCCTTGCGCTGCTCCATATCGGCAGTGGCGGCCATACGCTCTGCCTTCGCTGCGCTCTCGCTGCGGCCCCGGGCCATACGCTCTTCGTAGACCTGGGCTGCCTTGGCCTCATATTCGCCGAGGATCTCGGCGCAGCGGGCCTCTGCTTCGGCCTTCACAGCGTCGATCTCCACCTGAGCGTCGTTTATGAGGCGGGCGTTTATTTTTTCAATACCGTTCATTTTCTTACCGCCTTACGATAGAACTTATCAGATGTTGAGGAGCATCAGCATGGATGCCAGCAGGGAAAGAATGGCGTAGAACTCAACGGTGATGCAGAGAATCATACCCTTGGACCAGTGGTCGGGCTTCTTTGCCAGAATGTTGATGGAAGCGGCTGCGACCTTGCCCTGGGCAACAGCGGAGATGCCGCCGCCGATGGCGATGGGCAGGCAGGCTGCGAAGTAGCGGCAGCCGTCGATGAAGCTGAGGTTCACAGCGTCACCGCTGAGAAGACCCATCTGCATGATGGCGAAGAACCATACAACAAGACCGTAGAGGCCCTGAGTGCCGGGGATAACCTGAAGGATCATGACCTTACCGAACTTGGAAGGATCCTGAGTGAGAAGACCTGCACCGGCTTCACCGGCAACACCGGTGCCGCGGGCGGAGCCTGCACCTGCAAGGCAGGCAGCGAGACCTGCGCCGAGAAGGCCTATTGCAAGGCCGGTATACTGACCGTTCATAAGAGCAGTGATGAATTCCATTTTATATTTCCTCCTTGTTTATTTACTTACTTCAACATATTTTGAATTTATCTTCAGGGGCTTGAAAGGTCTGCCGCCGTCAACATAGAACTTGCCGAAATACTCAAGGCACTGGAGACGAAGGTCATGGACATAGCAGCCCAGCAGGTTCAGGCCAAAGTTAAGCACATGGCCTATGATGAAAATTATTACGAAGAGAATGATATTGCCGAACATTGAGGCTATGGTGTTGAAAACCTGACCGATAACGCTGCCGGCCAGCATCAGAGCCATAATACGGGAGTAGCTGAGAAGGTCTCCGAACCAGCCCGTAAGCTCGTTATAGAGGGTGCCGAAGATGGAGGTGACTTTTCCAAGGCCCTTCTTTCCGCGGGTACCGCCGTAGAAGAGCATCACCGCTCCAACTATGAGCACCGCCGCGCCCAGAATGTTCAGGGCGGAATTTACCATTTCCATAAGGGAGCCCAGCACCATGACGCCTGCGCCGAGGAAGATGATCCATATGGCCACCTCGTAGAAAATGCCGTCCAGCACCTCTCCGCGCTTCAGCTTCTGTACAAAGCCTATAACAAGACCGGTGTTCAGATGTATGAAGCCCAGCACTATACTTCCGCCCAGCACCAGAATAGTGTCGTTCAGGGGGGAGAAGAGATAGGGCAGCCCCTGCCATGTGCTCTCGGGATTTATCATGTGCACCAGCTGATAGGGGGCATCCGCGAAGAAGCCGCCGGTGAGCGCGCCCATAATAAATGTGGACACACCGCCCCAGAAGAGAAGGTTGCAGAAATGGAGCATTCCGTCCTTGGGACGCATTTTCTTTAGGGCTATAAGCCCGGCCAGTATCATCAGAAGGCCGTAGCCCATATCCGCCATCATTATGCCGTAAAACAGTATAAAGAAGGGAGCCATCAGGGGGTTGGGGTCCACTGTGCCGTACTGGGGCAGGGAGTACATATTGGTTACCATGTTGAGGCCTGTGGTGAAGAAATTGTTCTTCAGCTTCACAGGCACCTCGGGGTACTCCTCCTCTGTTGGCTCATCAAGCATGTATGCGCAGTCGAATTTCTCAAGTGCTGCAATGAGCTTTTCGCGCTCAGGCTCAGTTACCCATGCATCCAGACAAACGGTAGAAGAGGTGCCCACAAGATTCTCCATGGCCTCCGCTCTGCCTTCCCTTGTGGCCACAAGGTCATAGGCCTCCTTGAGACGCTGGCGGTCCTCAGCGAAGGAAACCAGATGGGTCTCATCCAAAGAACGGGCCAGACGGATATCCCTGAGCTTTTCTCGGGTCTCACGGAGCTTTTCTGCAGCGGTGCCCGTCACATTTCCGAAGGGTGGAACCGCAAAGCCGTAGGAGTGCATTATCTCCATAACCTGCGCTTCCATGGGTCTGTAGTAGAACAGACAGAGGAAGCGTGTGTGTTCATCGGAGAATACCTCCGTCAGCTCTGTCTCGGGCACTTCCTCCATGAGTCGGTCACGAAGCCCATCATAGTCGGATACCATGGGAATGGTGCCCAGCTTCATGCCTACGCTCTGTGTGCCGCTGTACTCCAGAGGAACACTGAAATTCTTCCAGGGGCTCAGCACCTCGATAAGAGTGCTGCAGTTTGCCTCCTCAAGATAGTGATTGCGGATGGACTCATCCAGCTCCACTATTTTCTTTGCCACTTCACGGCTTTCGGAGTGCTTTTCCGGATCAAGGAAGTCGGACTCCCTGATAACCGGCTTTGCCGAAAGCAGCGGGGGCGGATCGGGGGCATATTTGTCAAGAAGCTTCACCGCATCCCCGAAAAGTGCCTTTTCCTGGCGCAGAGCGGCAAGATCGCTTTTTTCACGACTTATGAGTCCCTGAAGTCTCGGGTCGGAAAGCAGCGCGCTCTGTTCCTTCACTTCGGCACAACCCAGAAGCATGAGAGATGTCATTATCTCTTCCCTCTGGGAACGGGCAGCCAGCAGATGGAGCTTTTGCATTCTGACTATTGCCATTAGCCTTTCACTATCCTTTCAACTATCAGCGCCACTGCCTCGTCCATACGCTTTTCGGCACGGGCGAGCATGACAGCCTTTTTGGTTTCGCCGCTCTGGGCAAGACTTCTTGCCGAGGCCACTGCCTCCTCTTCGGCGTCGCGTCCCATATCCGCGATCTCGGCCTCTGCCTTCCTGATGGCCTCTGCCACCATGGCCTCACCCTGAGCACGGGCATCGGCAACACGCTTCTTGGCAGCCGCCGCAGCCTCCGCCTTCATGCGGCGGACACGCTCCTCGGTCTCGGAAATGGACACTATGGATTCCACATACATTATATCTACACCTCCAGGGCTTATTTACACAAATACCGGAAAGCCGGTATGCAGCCTTACACTTTAGCTCTGTAAAGCCAGAAATTCCGCTATTGTGAATTATATGACCAGCCTCTATTCTTTGCAAGAGGGCAAAGCAAAGTTTGTTAAATAACACACTTTACTCAAATTCCTTTGTGTATTTTGCATATATTTTTACCCAAAAAACTGTCACATACGAAACGCGTTCATATTTTTTGCACAAAGTTGAACCTGTTCATTTTGTCATATTCGTTAAAAAGTATTAACTTTTTGCTTATCGCGAAAAACATCTCCTTATTTCCAAATACTTAGCCTGAACGATATAATTCGAACCCGCTCCACGGTGCGGATTTTCGCGCCAGACTTCATTTCATTCTTTGATGGGCGTCAGCCCATCTGCATCA
>JAZNZM010000193.1:0-4684 GCA_045594965.1 Oscillospiraceae bacterium
GGGGTTTTGTGATAAGTCTCCTGCCTTGTCTGGCCCCGGAAGGGACCGCCGGAACCGGTGAGCAGTATACGCCTCAGCTCGCCTTTTCCAGCCATGCCTCCCATACTCTGGAAGATGGCGGAATGTTCGCTGTCCACAGGGATTATCTCGGCGCCCTTTTCCTTTGCCCGCGCCATAACGATCTCGCCTGCACAGACCAGAGTTTCCTTGTTGGCGAGAGCTATGCGCTTGCCTGCGTCTATGGCGGCAAGAGTGGGGCGCAGACCTATTGAGCCGCTGACAGCGGTAACAACGCAGTCACATTCCTCCATGGAGGCTGCAGCGATAAGACCGGCCTCACCGCTGACAACCTTAATATCCGTGTCTGCAAGGGCAAGAGCAAGCTGTGCCGCTGCTTTTTCCTCATAGACGGCCACAAGGCGCGGGCGAAATTGCCGCGCCTGAGTTTCAAGAAGCTTTATATCCCGTCTGGCCGCAAGGGCGCAGACTTTTATTCCAAGGTGCTCCGCAACCGCGCAGGTCTGGCGGCCTATGCTGCCTGTGGAACCCAGTATACTTATGTTTTGCATCATATTGATTTATCTCTTTTCTCTGTCGTCTGCCAACATTTTTATACCTCCCTCTGAGGAGGGAGGTGGCCCGTAGGGTCGGAGGGAGAGAGTGAAAAATTCTCGTCCGTTAGAGCATTGAAGGATCGACGCACTGCGGTAGTCTCTCCCTCAGTCAGCTTAGCTGACAGCTCCCTCATCAGAGGGAGCTAAAAAATGAACTACACTATCTTCTCAAAAGCAGGGAGCCAGCTGACGAGAATATCCATCATAACCGCAGTCCAGAAGGTGGAGTCGAAGCGGTCCAGCATACCGCCATGACCGGGGAGGAGATTACCGTAGTCCTTCACACCGTAGAGCCGCTTTATCGCGGAAAAGCTCAGGTCACCCAGCTGGCAGGCAGCGGAGCCGAAGAAACCGTATACAGCCATTACAAAGAAATTCACCTTATAGCCCAAAGCCAGCAGCACAAGTCCGAAAATCAGCATAGATGCAATAGTGGTGACGAGTCCGCCCAGAGCACCCTCTATGGTTTTCTTTGGTGAGAGCAGAGGACAGAGCTTGTGTCTGCCGAAAAATATGCCTATAAAGTAAGCTCCGGAATCGCTGAGGAAGGCTGCCACAAAGGGCAGGAGAGCATAGACCACGCCGTGAGGGCGCTGAGCAAGCTTCACAAGGCTTGTAAGCATAAGAGGCATTACCGCGCCTGCAAGGATGCAAAGAGCCACAGTTTCCAGCTTCAGCCCCTTTTCATGGCTGACAGAGTGCATAAGCTCGCAGAGCATTGCGGCAAAAAGCAGGAACACCATAACGGTGAACACCGCTCCCGCATCATATACGGTAGAAAGAATAGGCATGGACAGGGCGAAAAGGGAGCTGACAATATGCATCCGCTTGTTCACGCCTCCCACGGCACGGAGAAGCTCCCATGCGGAAAGCCCGGCTATAAGGCCCACCACAATGCCATAGACCCATACAGGGGCGAAAAATATAACTGCCAGAAGCAAGGGCAGACCTATTACCGCCACAATTATTCTTGTTAACATGCGCTCACCTTTTTCGTTTATCTTTTTATAAGCAGTCTGTACTGCTTGCCCATATCCACATTCTCAAAATATCTCTCAAAAACATTGCTTTCGCAAAAGCGGCATATTTCCTCGGAGTCAAGCTCCGAAAGGCTAATCTCACGGCTTTTCACAAGGGGTGGGTACTCTTCTTCCCCGTTGCCGCCCATCCATGTGTGCCATAGCTCCACTTCCTCCGCCTTATCCAGATGGCGGCGGATATAGTCCAGAAGCATCTCCCCGCGGGCCGGGGTACAGCGGCTCCACTCCACAGCAGCCAGATACGGCTTTTTGCTCTGAAGGTCGTCGCCGGTATCAATGGGCCAGATGTCGAAATTATCGTCGGGATCCGGTATATCAAAAATGCCCTTTTCAATGTCAATATGGGGCTCGATATCGCTCCACATTATCATCCCGGGCTCATCATGGTCTATCTCATAGTCCATGAGCATACTCTTGGGAACCTCTATCCCCTGCTCCAGAGCCTCGTTTATGGAGAGCATTTTCATGTGGGGATTTGGCAGAGTCTCAAGAGGCATATCTGATGCCAGTGCAACAAGATAACTCACAGTCAGACACCTCCGAAACGGCGCTCACGGCGCTGAAACTCCGCAATGGCGCGGTTGATCTCCTTCTCATCAAAGTCCGGCCAGAGCTTGTCGGTGAAGTAAAGCTCACTGTAGGCAGACTGCCACATGAGGAAGTTGCTGAGGCGGTATTCTCCGCCGGGACGGATGATAAGCTCAGGGTCGGGTATACCGGCAGAATAGAGATAGCCGCCCACTCCGTCCTCGTCAATGTCGTTTGCTCTCCCGTCGCTGACCTCAAGGGCATAACGGCGCATGGCACGGACCAATTCATCCCTGCCGCCGTAGTTGAGGCATATATTCACCTGACAGCCCTCAAAGCGCTTGCTTATCTCCTCAGTGCGGGCAATAAGCTCACGAAGGCGGGGGCTTAGGACACTGACATCCCCGAAAAACTTCATCTTCACCTTGTCCCGCTCCATCTTCTCGATGGACTCAAGGAGGTATTTTTCAAGGAGACCCATAATGGCCTCCACTTCCTCGGGTGGTCTTTTCCAGTTTTCCGTGGAAAAGGCATAGACCGTCAGGTAGTCAAGGCCGATATCCTTGCAGTAGGTTGCAACCTTTCGGAAGGTCTCGGCGCCTACCGCGTGGCCGGCTGTGCGGGGCATTTTGCGTTTCTTTGCCCAGCGTCCGTTGCCATCCATAATAATGGCAATATGGCGGGGGAGATTGCCGAAGTCAATCTCCTCCGCCTTCCTGTTGAAAATGGATTTCATTATATCTGGGTGAGTTCCTTTTCCTTCTTTGCGCAGAGAGCATGCACCTTCTTGATATACTCATCAGTCTGCTTCTGGATGCCTTTTTCAAGGTCCTTGCAGTCGTCCTCGGTGATCTCGGAGGCCTTCTGCATCTTCTTGAACTTATCCATGGCGTCGCGGCGGATGTTGCGGATAGCGACCTTGGCTTCCTCGCCGTATTTCTTCACCTGCTTGACAAGCTCCTTGCGGCGCTCCTCAGTGAGCTGGGGGAAAACGAGGCGGATAACGCGGCCGTCGTTCTGGGGATTGATGCCCAGATCGGAGGCGAGAATGGCCTTTTCAATGCCCTTGAGAACGCTGCCGTCCCAAGGCTGGATAGCCAGTGTGCGAGGGTCGGGAGTAGAGATGGTTGCCAGCTGCTGGATGGGGGTGACAGTGCCGTAGTACTCAACGGTGATCTTGTCCAGAACGGCGGCATTGGCACGGCCTGCGCGGACTGCGTTGAAGCTCTCTACCAGCACGGAGCAGGTTTTTTCCATTCTGTCGGTGAACTCTTTGTATTCGGACATTTTATTTTCCTCCTAAAAATCTTATCAATAATTATCAGTTAACTTTGGTGCCGATATCCTCGCCCAGAACAACACGGATGATGTTCTCGGGATCCTTCAGGGCGAAAACGATAACGGGAATGCTGTTGTCCATGCTCAGACTGGTGGCGGTGGTGTCCATGACCGCAAGGTGCTGGGCCAGAACATCGTCATAGCTGATATGGTCATACTTGACGGCATTGGGGTCCACCTTGGGGTCTGCAGAGTAAACACCGTCAATATTCTTTGCAAGCAGAATTGCGTCAGCGCCTATCTCGGCAGCGCGGAGCACAGCAGCGGTGTCGGTGGAGAAATAGGGATTGCCGGTGCCGCAGCCAAAGATCACGACCTTGCCCTTGGTCAGATGGCTGTCGGCCTTCAGGCGGATGTAGGGCTCAGCGATCTGAGCCATGGTGATGGCGGTCTGCACGCGGACGGGCACGCCGATCTGCTCAAAAACGTCGCTGAGAGCAAGGGAGTTCATAGCCGTTGCCAGCATGCCCATGTGGTCGGCACGGGTGCGCTCCATCTTTCCGCCGCCATCCTTGGCGCCGCGCCAGAAGTTGCCGCCGCCCACAACGATGCCCACTTCAACGCCCATCTCAGTGACCTTCTTTACCGCTTCACAAACACTTTTGATAACGGCAAAGTCCAGTCCGGTCTTTCTTTCTCCCGCAAGAGCCTCGCCGCTGACCTTCAGCAGCACTCTCTTATATACAGGTTTGGCTTCATTCATGGGAAAACCTCTCCTTTTCTACCCTTTATTATAACAAGGGACATTTTATCATGATATACCGCTTTTGACAATATGGACAATTGTAAAAATTTCTAGACAAGCAATCGTGGAAGGGTACATAGGCTGCGCCGGAGTCCTGCCACAGGCCGTCCTGCGGATTTGCGAATTTTTAAGCCTTCAGCATCGTATGAGCCGGACACCCGGCCGCCCCTCGCCCGCAGGCCGCATAGTGTTGTTCGCGGCAAAGACCTGTGTGGGTTCTTGTCCCTGCCCCTTGCTTTTGACGGACTTTGCGTCCGGTGCGGTTTACAATGGCAGCTATGAGAGTTATTTATGCCGACAGTATGATAATGCTGAATTTTGTCATAGACTACCTGCTCCTATTGGCCACGGGGAAAATATGCAGTCTGCCCCTTGGGCGGCTTCGCATGGCCCTTGCCGCGCTTTTCGGGGGACTTTTT
>JAZNZM010000194.1:0-2254 GCA_045594965.1 Oscillospiraceae bacterium
GTTTTTGATATTTATTATCCCGAAGAGGGCAGCGGCCCCTTCCCTGTGCTGCTGCACATGCACGGCGGCGGTTTTGCTCTGGGCGACAAGCGGGATTTCCACATTCAGGAGCTCCTTGACTGCACAAAGCATGGCTACGCCTTCGCCTCTTGCAACTATCGCCGCAGCGGCGATGCTCCCTTCCCCGCAGCGGTTCTGGACTGCCGACTTTTTGTGGACTATCTCCACAACCATGCCGCGGAGCTGAACATCGACGCGGATAAAATCTGTGCCTTCGGCGGCTCTGCCGGCGGCAACCTCAGTGCCCTTTTCGCCATGAATATCGAAAAGTTCTACGGCGAGGAAAGAAAGGTAAATGCCTCTGTGGCATGTGCCATTGACTGGTTCGGCCCCACAGCCTTTGAAAAAATGGATGAACAGGCCCGTGCAAACGGAATCAGCCTTGCCGACCACGATATGCCTCACTCTCCCGAAAGCCAGTATATAGGCGCTCCCATTCAGGAAGCAGATCCCTCCGTGCTGGCTGCTGCTAATCCAATTACCTATATCAATAATTCTATGTGCCCCATGCTGCTCCAGCACGGCACAATGGATGTTCTTGTGCCCAAGGGCCAGAGCGATGTTCTCTATGAAGCCATAGTCAGGAAACTGGGTGAGGGAAGAGTTACTTATCTTCCCCTTGAAGGTGCTGGACATGATGGCCCTGAGTTCAAGAGCAAGGAAAATCTGGCTATCATGTATGCTTTCCTTGATAAGCATCTCAAAGGCATTGAGCCTGCCGTAGCTATTGAGGACATGCCCCTGCCCAAGGCAAAGGGCGAAGGAGCCGCCACTATGCATTTCGGTCTTGGCGACAATGTTTCTCCCATGAGTGGAATGCCTCCTATGGGTGCCATGCCCCCTCTTGGGGCGATTCCCCCTGCAGCACCTGCCATAGGAATGCCCGGGGATGGCCCAATACTTCCTCCCGGGCTGGATCAGACCATTCTTGACGGAATCAAGGAAAAATATCTTGATATCCCTTACTGTGATGATTCCCCCAGCCAGATACTTGATGTATACCTCCCTGAAAAGAGAGAGGGCAAATGCCCGGTTATCGTCCATTTCCACGGCGGCGCCTTTATGATCTGTTCCAAGAGGTACGACTCTGTGGAGCCTATGCTCAGAGGACTTGAGCGCGGCTATGCTGTAGTCAGTGCCGAATACCGCAAGAGCGGCGAGGCCCGTTATCCTGCAATGGTCTATGACGCAAAGACAGTTATCCGTTGGGTCAGAGCCAATGCGGAGAAGTATGGCTTTGACACTGAGCGGATTGCCGTCTGGGGTCCCTCCAGCGGCGGTTGGCTCAGCTCCTATGTGGCTGTGACAAACGATAACAGCGCATTTGAGGATCTTTCTCAGGGCTACGGAGAGCACTCCAGCCATGTCCATGCCTGCGTGGACTGGTGCGGTCCCTGTGCCGGCTTCCTTGATATGGACAAGGCCTTCCGACTCAGCGGAAGCGGTGTTCCCGACCATGATGAACCTATTTCTCCCGAGAGCCAGTTCCTGGGCTCCCCCATAACCCATGTTCCCGAGTTGGTGCGTCTTGCCAGCCCTATTGCGCACGTTGGCAAGAATACTATTCCTTTCTTCATCCTCCATGGCGGCATTGACCAGGTTGTACCGGTGGAGCAGTCCATAGCCTTTGCCAAGGCTATTAATGCCGCTGTGGGCGAGGAGAGGGCAAAGCTCCACATAGCCGAGGGAATGCTGCACCATGGTCACCCCTGGTACCATGAGAAGTGGGTCAGCGATATGTGCCTCAACTTCCTGGACGAGGTGTTCAAAAGATAAGGAGCGGACAAAACTGCCCCTGTTATGACCCTCGCAACGAGCCTTTATCCCAAGGAGAATAAACCACGAAAAAAACTATATGCATTATACTTATCTTCATTCTCTCCGCCTCTCTCCTCGTCGCCTGCGGCGGCAGTAAGCGGCCGCCCTACGGTGTGGCGCACCATTTTTCGTAGGGGTTGGGTTTCCCGACCCGCGGACGAGCGATGCTTGCCCCTGCATGTAAAATACAACATCAGTACCCCACCGCAACAAATCCCCCCAGCCGCTTCACCGCCCAAGGGGGGCTTTTTTATAACAGAGGTCAAAATATGAAACTTATTTTCAAAACCGAAAAAGTTACAGAGCACATCACCCGCATTTTCGCCTTCAACACAGAGCTAATGTATCTGGTTGAAGGCTCTGAAAGAGCTGTGCT
>JAZNZM010000195.1:0-14715 GCA_045594965.1 Oscillospiraceae bacterium
CGCGGACAAAGGGATAGCCCTTGTCATCACGGAGAAGAATGTTATAGTGGGGCATATGCCGCTTGATAAGGGAGTTTTCCAGCACAAGTGCCTCAAACTCGGAGTTGGCAACGATGACCTCAAAATCGTCCACCTTCCGTACCATGGCCTCCACCTTGGGCAGATGCTCGCCGCGGAAATAACTGGTGACACGGTTTTTCAGCTTTTTTGCTTTGCCTACATATATAACCGTTCCTCCCGCATCCTTCATCATGTATACACCGGGGAGCATAGGCAGCTTATTGGCTTTTTCCCGAAGAATTTCGATAATATTATCCATTTTAATTAAAATCGGGGCGTGTAAGGAAATACACGCCCCTCAAATATGATACTGAATATCACTCTTCGAACTTGGAATTTACAAGCTCTGCAAGCTCATCGGCTGCGCGCTTTTCATCCACACCGTCAGCAATAATGTTTACGGTGGTGCCGCAAACGATGCCAAGACTGAGAACGCCCAGAAGGCTTTTGGCGTTGACCTTTCGGTCATCCTTCTCTACCCAGATGGAGCATCTGAACTCATTTGCCTTCTGGATGAAGAAAGTTGCGGGTCTGGCATGGAGACCGACCTGATTGTTTATAGTGACACTCTTAATGACCATGTTCGCCACTCCTTAGCAGAAATTATACGCTGACATTTTATCAAAACTTCTTTTTGCAGTCAATACGCTTATACTTAATTTATCAAGCTATAAGGAATTTATTACCTTAGTTCCACTATTGTAACGCCCATTTCGCCCTCTCCGTAGCGTCCGAGACGGTAGCTCTTAACATAGCGGTTTTGCTTGAGTTCCTTCTGAACAGCCTGACGCAGAGCGCCAGTTCCTTTACCGTGGATAATGGTTACTGTTTTAAGTTTGGCCATTACAGCGCTGTCCAGATATCTCTCCACGGCCAAAAGAGCCTCGTCCACCATCATACCCCTCAGATCTACTTCGGGAGATACACTCAGTGATCGCAAGGCTGCAGCGGATTTTTCGGCAACGGTCTTTTTCTCCACCTTCGGCTTATCAATAAGCAGCACCTCGTCCTCCCGGGCGCTCACCTTCATTATACCGGCCTGAAGAGAAAGTACTCTGTCTGCTCCGATGGAAATAACATCTGCCTTGATTCCCATAGAGCGTATCTCTACAGTGTCGCCCACTCTGATTTCTCGGGCAGATTCCTTCCTTTCCTCCGGCTTTTCCATGCTTCTGGCAAGAGAATCCTCGGCCTCATTCATGCTGCGGCGCAGGGCGGCTCTGGCCTCGTTAACAGCAAGATGATCCCGCTCCCCTTTTTCCATTTTTCTAATACGGTCGAGCTCATCAAAAACCTGTTCGGCCTGTCGGCGCGCATCATCCAGTATAATCTTTGCCTCACGCTTGGCTTTTATCTCAGCCTTTTCCAGCCGCACTTCAAGCTCTGCCTTAAGCTGAGCACTCTTTTTTGCGTTTTCTTCGGCTTCCCTGAGTTTTCTCGCTATCTCGTCCTTGTCTTTTTCCATCAGCTGACGCTGATATTCAAGCTTTTCAAGAACCTCTTCCATGCTTGCGCTTTCACTGCCTACACGGCCTTTTGCATCTTCTATAACGGATTCAGGCAAACCAAGGCGTCTGGAAATCGCAAAGGCATTGGACTTGCCGGGAATACCGATGAGCAAACGATATGTGGGTTTAAGTGTCTCCACATCGAACTCGCAGGAGGCATTCTGAACACCCTTAACCGTAGTGGCGTATACCTTCAGCTCAGCATAGTGAGTTGTTGCCGCCACCAGTGAGCCACTTTTTCGGGCACTCTCAATTATTGATATAGCAAGAGCCGCACCCTCTGTGGGATCAGTGCCGGCACCAAGCTCGTCAAAGAGAAGCAGGGTGTTATCTCCGCACTCTTCCAGTATGCCCACAATATTGGTCATATGCGCAGAGAAGGTTGAAAGGCTCTGCTCAATGCTCTGTTCGTCGCCAATATCGGCCAGAACCTTTTCGAAAACGGGCACAGCGGAGCCGTCGGCAGCAGGAATATGCAGACCGCAGGCTGCCATTACAGAGAGCAGACCCATAGTCTTGATGGAAACCGTCTTGCCGCCTGTATTTGGACCGGTGATAACAATGGTGTCAAACTCGCCGCCAAGACGAACGTCTATGGGAACTGCCGTACCCTTGGGCAGAAGAGGATGGCGGGCCTTTTTAAGATTAATCTCTCTCTGTGAAATGAGAGGTTCTCCGCAGTCCAGCTTATAGCTGAGCTTTGCCTTGGCAAAGATCAGATCAAGCTCTATAAGCAGCAGGCAGTCGGAGCTGATATCGTCGCGGAAAGAGGCGCACTCGGCACTGAGTTCCATTAATATGCGCTCAATTTCCTTTTTTTCCTGAGCCTTAAGCTCTCTTATCTCGTTATTGGCCTTGACAGCTGCCATGGGTTCAACAAAAACAGTGGCTCCGGATGATGAAATATCATGCACAAGTCCGGGAATTGCGTTTTTATGATCGGCTTTTACCGGTACAACATAGCGGTCAGAGCGTGTGGTGATAATAGGCTCCTGCAAAGCCTTGGCATAGCTGGGTGAAGATATTATCTTCTGCAAAGCCTCTCTTACCTTGCTGGCAGCAACTCGCATTTTTCTGCGGATATCCGCAAGCTCTTTGCTGGCAAGGTCGGCGATCTCATCCTCACCCGTAATTGAAGTCAATATCTTTTCCTCAAGATATTTATTGGCATGAAGAGAAAGAAAAAGATAGTTTATGTCGCTCTTCTCGCTCTTTTCACCGCTGCCATAGGCCTTGGCAAGACGGGCGCACTGGAGCACTCCGGCTATATCGAGAAGCTCACGGGTGTTCAGAACTCCGCTCATATCCGCACGGGCAAGGGCATTCCTTACATCCTTCACACCGCCAAAGCTGGGGCTGCCCCGTGTAACCATCATGTCCTTGGCAGCGCTTGTCTGTCCAAGAAGTCTCTTGACCTCGGCAGCATGAATGCTTGGCTTGATTTCAAGACATTTTTCCCTTGCGGGAATGCTGACAGCTTCCCTGGAGAGCATTTCAAGCACCGCGGGAAGTTCAAGCGTAATCAATGATTTTTCGTAAAGTTTCATTTGTATTATCCTCTATAACTGATGCTTTTCCAATAGTCCAAAGAAGAAAAGCCCCTTTCAAGCTGGGCGGCTACATAAGCTTCAGCCACATCCTGCAGCTGTCTTTCCGCTTTCTCGGGAACGCTGAAAGAAAATATCTTTTTGGGCTCTGAAATACAGATATATCTCATGGCAGTAAGAGCATCCGCACACACCGGCATACTTATCCCCGGAGAACCCGGATTGCAGCCGCGGCAATGAACAACGCCGCCTCTGATGGAAAACAAAGCGTCCTCCGGGCTTTCTTCTCCACAGCCTGCACACCCGTACAAATCAGGCTCAAATCCGGACAAACACATGAGTCTGAGCTCAAACACGGATTTTATATGCCCGGGACTGTACAATCCCCGGCTGAGAGCATAGAGAGAATTCAGTCCAAGCTGCAAAACCTCCGGGTTTGGGCTATCCTCATCGCTTACGGCTTCCAGCATTTCGGCAAAGTATGTTGCCAGAGACAAAAGCTCTATGTCCTGTCTGAGAGGCAGAAACTGTTCAATAGTCTCCCCTTCGTTTATGCTCCACTTTCCTTTGTTTCCGAAGAGAGTAAGCTCGCTGTAGCAAAGCATCTGGGCTGCCGCGGAAAACTTGCAGCTTTTTCGAAGGGCTCCCCTTGCTTTAACGGTAATCTTTCCCTCATCGGCAGTCAGTAGGGTGAGAATCTTATCCGCTTCCTTATATTTGGTTTCCCTCAGAACGAGGGCTTTTGTAGTTGTAAACATATTATGTAAACTCAATTCTCTAAGGGAAATCCCTCAGGAAATCCCCTTTCCTCTATCTGTATTTTTCTCTGTCCTGCAGTCCGCTTTCCAGAGAAGATAACACAGTACATCACCTGTGTCCTTAAACACCGTCCAGAAATTATCACTCATTTCTCCGCCCTCCCTTGCCATTAGCCTTAGCAAATAAGGGCAGATTATCATAGGTAAATTTTTATTCGCTGAAGCCGAAGTTTCTCAAAAGCACATCGCTGTCCCGCCAGTTTTCCTTCACCTTTACCCAGGTCTGAAGAAATACCTTGGTTCCCATGAAGCGCTCTATGTCACGGCGGGCCTGCTCGCCTATCTTTTTCAGCATAGCACCGTGCTTGCCGATGATAATGCCCTTGTGGCTTGACTTTTCGCAGTAGATAGTGACATCAAGCTCTATTACCTCATCGTCACGCTCAATAAAGCGGGTGACCTCAACAGCGGTTCCATGGGGAATCTCCTTATCGAGGCAGCGAAGAAGCTTTTCTCGAACGATCTCAGCACAGACATGCTTGTCCGGCTGATCTGTGACCATATCCTCAGGGAAAAGCGCAGGAGAATCAACCGCGTAATCCTCCATCATTTCGAGAAGCTTGTCTGTGCCGTTCTTGCGCATGGCGGAAATGGGCAATATTGCTTTCCAGTCGTATGCCTCGGCATAGGTAGCTATTACCGCCAGAAGAGCTTCCTTTTCAAGAGTATCGATTTTGTTGATAATCAAAATGGCCGGGCAGCCGCTCTGCCTTATGCGGGCAATAAGAGCTTCCTCCTGAGACCCGATATTGGGGATCGGCTCAACAACAAGAAGGATCAGATCCACATCGGGAATAGACTCATTGACCACATTAACCATATAGTCTCCAAGCTTTGTGCGGGGCTTATGGAAGCCGGGAGTATCCATCAGCACAAGCTGGGTCTCTCCCCTGTTTATTACCGCAGTAATACGGTTTCTTGTGGTCTGGGGCTTATTGGACACAATGGCAATCTTCTCACCCACCAGTGAGTTTACGAGGGTGGACTTGCCCACATTGGGTCTGCCGCAGATAGTTATCATTGCTGTTTTCTTTATCATTTTGTGATCTCCTTTATTAGTCAGTGCTCCACGGGTCAAGGACTCTTATTCCCCACGGGCTATTACTTTATCTTTGAAAAACCTTTTTTCAATTATCGGTACCAATTTTAGTATCTGAGTGCTTACAAGCTCAATCAGCCATGCAAGGATGGCAGAGAACACAAGGTTAACAAGCACCGCGGGAATATGCCAGAAAAGAACATTCTCAAAAACAGGTACCATTGTGCAAAGCCTTGGATATATTATTGCATCTCCAATATAACTGAGCATATAGATGCAGAAGCTTAACCGCGCAACACGCTCTATACACCATTTCACAGCATGGGGCAATTTGTCACCCTTGACCCGCACAAGTGCCGCAAAAAGGCAAAATGTCGAGCCAAACACAAACAGGCTGTAGAAATAGTTCGTGGGCGAAAAAGTGAAATTGGCCTCTCTGAAAAGATGATACTGCAAAGGACATACAGCCAGAGAAAGTCCAATCCAGCCGAGAATCAGCCAGCGGTTTTTAATACTAAGGGGATATTCCCTGAGCCATGCGCCCGCTGCGTAGTATGCCAGAGGATAAATGCTGAGCCAGAAGTCCGGCAGCAGCTGATAGGTGTAATTGGTCACATTTGGAAGTATACCCATTATTACAAGAGAAACTGTCAGGGCTTTTTTTCCGCCTTTCGGCAATGCGTTCCAGCCTCCGTTAATAAGGGGAATTATGAGAAAAAGCCCCAGATACATCTCCACATACCAGCCATAGGGCACTGCAGTAAAATCCAGAAGTCTTCTTGCAATACTCAGGGGGCCCATGGGAGTTCCCTCATTGAAGTGCATGAACACAACGCACAAAATTCCGCAGAGGATATAGCTCAGAAGAACGGAAATAAAGCCCTTATAATATCCCCAGCTCCATTTTTTATGCACGCAGAGATATCCCGTAAGCATCATAAAAAGGGGAACGCATGTCATAAGCGCCATACGGATGGGAACGCTTATCATCATGGCCGTTCCCTGATATGGGCGGTCATAGAAGCCGGTGTAGAGATAAAAATGCACACCGAGCACAAAAAGGCAGGCCACAGCCCTCACAAGGTCAGGACCAAAATATCTTTTCTTCTCCACGGCATCACCTGTCAAGGCCGATGAGGCTCATTATAGCTTCCTCACGCTGACGCATCTGTGCCTTCTGAGGACCTTCGTCAAGATGGTCATAACCCAGAAGATGCAGTACGGAATGGACGCAGAGATAACTCAGTTCACGGTCATAGCTGTGACCGTATTCCTCTGCCTGAGCTGCACAGCGCTCAAGGGAAAGCACCATGTCGCCAAGTATTATCATATTCGTCTCAAAGTCATACTCGCAGTATTCACTGTCGAACCCACCGGGGATAAGCTCATTCATTGGAAAGCTGAGCACATCGGTTGCTCTGTCGATTCCGCGCTGGGCAAGGTTTATTTCGTGTATCCCCTCATCATCAGTGAGCATCACATTGATAATGCAGTCCTCCAAAACACCTTCTGCCTTCAGCGCGGCCTTTGCGGCACGGCGCAGAAGCTTTGCAGACTCATCGTATCCAAGATTTCTCTTTTCTCTGTATACCTGTATCTTATGCATACTTTTCCTCGCTGAAACAATTATTTCTTTTTATACTTACCGGGCATGGTTTTGGGATTTGGCTTATCGGGCAGAGCCTTTTTCTCATAGGCCTCGATAATGCGCTGGACAAGAACATGACGTACAACATCCGCACTGGTAAGGCGGCATATTGCAATGTCCTCTATACCGTCAAGCACACGCATGGCCTCCTTCAATCCACTGGGCTTGTCGGAGGGCAGGTCAATCTGTGTAACATCTCCGGTGATAACCATTTTTGATCCAAAGCCCATACGGGTGAGGAACATCTTCATCTGCTCACGGGAGGTATTCTGAGCCTCATCAAGAATTATGAAGCTGTCGTCAAGGGTGCGTCCTCGCATATATGCAAGAGGTGCCACCTCAATATTGCCCTTTTCCAGATAGCTGTTATATGTTTCCGCTCCGAACATATCAAACAAAGCGTCATAAAGAGGGCGGAGATAGGGATCAACCTTACTCTGGAGATCTCCGGGAAGAAATCCAAGACGCTCGCCTGCCTCAACCGCAGGACGGGTGAGGATAATGCGGTTTACCTCCTTGGCACGGAAGGCGGCAACAGCCGCAGCAACAGCCAGATAGGTCTTGCCGGTACCTGCAGGGCCTATGCCAAGAGTGATCGTATTATTCTTGATAGCCTCGCAGTAAGCACGCTGACCAAGGGTTTTTGCCTTGACAGCCTTACCCTTACTGGTAACGCATACGGTATCCTCGGCAATGGCGCTTATTTTCGCCTCCTTGCCCTCCCTGACAAGCTTAAGTATATAGCGCACATTCTGTGCATCTATATTCTCCCCCCTTGCAGCCAGAGAAATTAGGCCCTGAACAGCTTTTTCTGCCATTGCAACATTTTCCTCGCTTCCGGAAATGCGCAGGCTGCTGTCCCTGTCAGTTACTGCCACATCAAGCTCGCCTTCAATTATTCTTATATTCTGATCAAAGGAACCAAAAACATTGACTATGTTTTCTATCCTGTCTACCTCAATTCTTCTCTCTGCCATTTATTCACCATCTGCTTTCTCGGAATATTTCGAATATGCCTGAAACTTCTCTTCATCGCTTATGGGGCTTAGTGTTCCTATCTCCTCCAGACAGCGTACACGAAGTCCACCGATAAACAGCCCCTTATCCTCGGAATAGTTCAGCCTTTCGCTCAGTACATCTCCATTTGCAATCTGCCCATCGAGACATGAATTCAGGCATTGGCGAAGAGCTTCGCCCGCCTCGAATTGCTCAACCTCCATGACGTCTGTTTTATAAGGACGGCAGTTTTCCCTCACTATGCTTACAGGCAGTTTGAACATTCCGGGAATTTCAAAGTTCCATACAGAAATGATTTTATCACAAAAGGCATCTGAAATGCTACTGTCTGAGTAAAAATTTATTCGATTATTCCCTATTATCAGAGCATATTTTCTGCTCACACCTCCATCATAACACCTGACAGCTCTTTCCTTTGGTGCAACAGCTATGTATTCGCTGTTGGTCTCAGCTATAACACTTCCCTGAGCACGGGTAAAGCAGGGCTTTGCAAAGGAACTTTGCAGCACTCCCGAGATAAGCACATCTCCCACGCTGACCATATCTCCGGCCTTGACCGCGCTTTGTCCCTCAAGGGCCTGCACACGGCGAACAAAGCCCTCTTTCTCCGCAGTTATGCTTGCTTCCCCGCCTTCAAAAACCATATCCGGCTTTTCCTTCCGCTCCACAACCAGAACATGGGCATGGGAGCCTGCCATATTAACCGTTATCCACGACAACTCAGGTATTCCGGCAAGCACTTCGCTTCTGATATTATCTGCCGAAAATCCGGGCCAAAAGGCCCCGCTTTCAACTCCGCACGCCTTTAAGGCACTTAGTATCTCTCCGTCATTAATCCGTTCATTTCCGCTTATGCTTATCTCCCATACATAGAATTTTGACCAGAAGAGCAGTCCTACAAGGCAAAGAGCCAGCAATGCCGGAAATATCCTTCGTTTTAAGAAACCTGCCCATGCTCTGCCTTTTTTACGCACTGTAATCTCAAAGCCCTTTCCTGCCGCCAGTCTTTCGGCCCTGTTGAGCTGTGAAGCTGATAGCAGCAGTTCAAGAGTAAAGCTGTCATGCCGTTTTGCAGATACTATCTCAATGCCCTCACCGGCGCATAGATTCAAAAAACGCTCCGGCATACAAGCTTTTATCTCGAGATGACTCAGACCCCCAAAGGCGTTCTTCCTCTTTACCATAGTCCCTACTCCAAATCTATTCCGACTATTTTACCGCAAACGACAATACCTCTCCTATCCATGGCGGAAACGCTGAGTCCCTGGCCTTTTACAAAAATCCTTCCCTTTTTCAGAGCAATGACAAGAAAATCCTCGGAGAACTCCAGAATTCCCCTGTGGTTTTCTACACTTAGATGATTGTTTCCCGAGAGAATAACGCGCCCGGCGCCGACAGCCTCCGGCGGCAAACTATATCGCTCCAAAGCTGATTCCACAATCTTCACATTTTCACCTCTGAAAAAATCTATGCGCAGCCGCGCAAATTTAGGCCCTTACAAGCATAGTATTTTGGGACAGGGAGGTATAAGCATGAAAAAAACATTTATCCGTTTACTGAGCATCGGCCTTACGGTTTTATGCCTTTGTCTGCTGGTTATCAACCCTCTTACAGCTGCAGAGGCGGTAAAAAAAGCTCTGGGTATATGCTCCGGTGTTATTCTTCCCTCTCTTCTCCCTTTTTTCTTTATATCCGGTATAATCTCCGCTCTGGGCATACCTCAGCTTCTGGCCCGCTCCGCTCAAAGGCCACTGCAAAGGCTTTTCTCCATAAGCGGCTGGGCTTGCACTCCCCTGCTGCTGGGATTGCTTTGCGGATATCCTGTGGGTGCCGCAGCTCTGACCGAGCTAAGAGAACAGAAAAAAATCAGTCGGAGCGAGGCTGAAATACTGCTGCCAATATGCAACAATACCGGTCCTGCATTTATAATCGGTGCGGTCGGAGGTGGAATATTTTTTTCAAATAAGGCCGGAATAATTCTATATTGTGCTCATATCCTGTCTGCCCTAATACTCGCCCTTTTATTTGCACCGAACACATCAATGACAGATATAAATATTGTTCTTCCAATGCCTGACGATGAATACGAAAGCATCGTCTCTGCTCTTCCGAAAAGTATTAAATCCGCTGTGGAGAAAAGTCTGAGCATTTGCGGCTTTGTAATTTTCTTTTCCATACTTTCCTCCCTTCTTGATGCTCTTGGCATTCTCTCCTCATCGGCGCTTTTTATAAGCCGCCTTTTTGATTTGGAAATTGGTTTCTGCAAAAGTCTTTTGACAGGAATTCTTGAACTTGGAGGTGGAATCGCCTCCATGCGCGGGCTAAGTCTGACACCGCTTAATCTTGCTCTTTCGGCCTTCATTCTTGGCTTCGGCAGCCTTTCCGTACACTGCCAGACCCTTGCGGTGGTTTTCGCCGCAAAAATTAAATGCGCCCGACATTTCGTCGGACGCATTATTCACGGACTTATTTCCGCAATTATTGTCTTTGTTGCCGCCACGCTATTTAAAATTTGAAAACAAGTCCTGCGATGGCGGAAAGAGCTATAAAAACAAGAGGATGAAGCTTTTTTGTTTTTTTCACAAGATTGGTCAACACCCAGATCAGCGCAAACAGCACTATTGCCTTTGGATCCACAAGGTCAAAAATATGCCCACTAAGCCTAAATGAAGCCACATCAATTATACACAGCATGAGAACGCTGACACCTGCCGAAGCTATCAGCGCTGTGGACGCCGGGCGTATGCCATAGAATACTCTGTCCACATACCTGTTGCTGCGAAAGGCCTTGAGAAATGCGGCCACAATCAGAATTATTATGACAGACGGCGTGACAAGACCGATGGAGGCAACAACACTTCCGGGTACACCCCCTGTAATGTAGCCCACATAAGTAGCCATATTTACGCCAATTGGGCCGGGTGTTGACTCACTGACAGCTATCATATCCGCAAGCTGGGCATAAGTAAACCATCCTGTGCGGACAGACATATCTTCAAGAAAAGGAATGGTAGCCATTCCGCCGCCCACAGCGAAAAGTCCGGTAAGGAAAAACTCAATGAACAGTCTTAAATAAATCACTTTGCCTTTCCTCCCTTCTCTTTGAAGAAGCCGAGAACAAGTCCCGCCACAGCAGCAAGAACGACAAACACAACCGGAGTTATATCAATAAACACCGCAAGAAGGAATACGCATATAAATATTATCAGGGTAGCCTTGTCTATAACAGTTTTTTTCCATAGCTTTACAACTGCGTTAAGTATCAAAACACATACACAGACACGAATTCCGGCAAATATATGCTTCACCGCAGGAATGTCTGAAAAATTATAGATCAAAGCTGCAATAAGGGTAATTATTACGAGAGAGGGAAAAATCATACCAAGTGTCGCAAAAACAGCACCGGGAAAGCCATAAAGCTTTTTCCCGACAAAGGTAGCAGTATTAACTGCTATAACCCCCGGAGTACACTGGCCTATGGCAAAATAATCGGTAAGTTCCTCTTCCGTTGCCCAGCCCTTGTTCTCTACGATCTCCCTCTGGAGCATTGGCAGCAGTGCATATCCGCCGCCAAAGGTCATAACTCCTACTTTCGCAAAGCTTATGAATACATCCAGATACTTGTTCATTTCTTCCTCCAAATGCTTTCATTTTTATACAGTATATCACCTGCGACACTAAAAAGGAAGTTGTTAAACACTCATATTTATGATAAAGTTATAATGTTATGAATGAGATACATGAACTTAAAAAAAATCAAATCTACGAAAGTCAGATCATTTCATGGTCAAGCGATGGTGCCGGAGTCTGCCGCATAGGAGGCAGAGCGGTGTTTGTGCCCTGTGGGATGCCCTGTGAAAGGTGGGAAATCCGCATCGTTAAGGTGACAAACTCCGCTGTATTCGGTAAGGGTGAAAGGCTGCTCTCCCCCTCTCCTGACCGAATTGAGCCCGACTGCCCACACTACAGAAAGTGCGGCGGCTGCTCCATGAGGCATGCAAGCTATGAGGCCGAGCTATGCTTTAAGCTTGAAAGAGTCAATGAAGCCTATAAACGGATCGCCGGACTTAAGCTGCGCGCTGAGGAGATTATTGGCGCGGAAGACACCCTGCGCTATCGGAACAAGGCTATATACGCCGTTGGAGAAGGTCCTGTCAAAGGCTTCTTCCGTCCCCGCAGCCACGAGATAATTCCCATCGAAGGCTGTCTTATTCAGGATGAGGCCTCCGACCGAGCCGCAAAAGCCGTATGCGATTTCATGGCTGAGAACTCCATTCCTGCTTATGACGAGCTCAGCGGCAAGGGACTTGTACGCCATGTTTTCACTCGCTACGGACGCTCCTCAGGTGAGCTGCAGGTGACCGTTGTGGCAGCAGGCGGCTTTGGCAGCAAAACTCAGGCTCTGGCAGAAGCCATCCGAAACGCCTGCCCCGAGTGCGTAAGCATTGTTCTCAATGTAAACCGCACAAAGGGCAACACCGTACTTGCAGGAGATTTCTATACCCTCTGGGGTAAGGACACCATTTCCGACACGCTCTGCGGTCTTCGCTTTGAACTTTCGCCCCGCTCCTTCTATCAGATCAATCCCGTTCAGGCAGAGAAGCTCTATTACAAAGCTCTCGAATACGCTGCTCCCGATGGAAAAGGTCTTATTCTTGACCTTTACTGCGGCGCAGGCACCATCTCCCTCTGCCTCGCCCGGGGCTGCGAAAAGGTCATAGGCGCAGAAATTGTGCCTGAGGCTGTGGAAAACGCGAAGGCCAACGCCGAAAGAAACGGTATTACCAATGCCGAATTTATATGCGCGGACGCAGGCGAAGCTGCCGCTGAGCTTCTGCGCCGTGGAACAAAACCTGACGCGGTTGTTGTAGATCCCCCACGCAAGGGACTTGCACCTGATGTAATCGACAGCATCTGCGGTATGGAGCCTCAACGCGTTGTATACGTTTCATGCGATGTGGCCACACAGGCAAGGGACCTTAAGCTTTTTGCTGAAAAGGGCTACAAAGCCGAAAAGTCCACCGCGGTGGATATGTTTCCACGAACCAGCCATGTTGAGACTGTTGTTTGCTTAACCCGAACTATTCAAGGAGATTTTTAAATGGAAAAAATGACGAAAGAGCTCGAGGCAGTACTCCTTGATCGCTTTGGAAAGGACAGCATTATTGCTCTTGCCACCTCTGTTGACAACATCCCTTATGTTCGAAGTGTAGACGCCTTTTATGATAACAGAGCATTTTATGTGCTCACTCATGGCTTATCAGGCAAAATGAAGCAGATAGAGCAAAACCCGGCTGTGGCCGTATCTGGAGAATGGTTCAGCGCTCAGGGCAGAGGAATTAACTTAGGTTACTTTGGAAAGGCTGAAAACTCTCATATCGCAGACAAAATGAGACAGGTTTTTTCCGCATGGATAGATAACGGCCACAACAATTTTGACGATATAAACACATGTATTCTTTGTGTGAAGCTCAGCAGCGGAATTTTGTTTGCAAATGGTAAACGTTTTGAAATAGACTTTTCGGAATAACAAGGTTTGGGTGATGAATTATGACCAACATAGTAAGAGCCATAAAAGCACGAAGGAGCGTCCGCACCTATGGCGGGCGCACTCTTAGTGAAGAGACAAAAGAAAAACTCATGGCCTTTGCAAATGAGATCAACAATCCTTTCTTAATTCCTGTTGAGTTCAGATTTCTTGATGCAAAGGAGTATGGTCTTCAATGCCCGGTAGTCATCGGTACTGACTTGTTTGTGGGAGGAAAGATTGAAAATGTTCCCTACGCGAGTCTTGCCTTTGGCTATTCATTTGAAAGATTTGTGCTTTACGCTCAGTCGCTGGGACTTGGTACAGTCTGGCTTGGAGGCACTATGAACCGTCCCGCCTTTGAAAATGCAATGGAGATTGGTGATAACGAGGTAATGCCCTGTGCAAGTCCTATCGGCTATATTGCCGATAAAATGTCCATACGGGAGACCATGATGCGGAAAGCAATCAAAGCTGATGAGCGTCTGCCCTTCGAAGAACTGTTTTTTATAGACAGCTTTTCACAGCCCCTCACAAGGGAAGGCGCCGCTGAGCTTGCGCTCCCTCTTGAGATGGTGCGGCTTGCTCCCTCTGCTGTGAATAAACAGCCATGGCGTGTGCTTATATGCGGCAATACCGTGCATTTCTATCTCAATCGCAGCAAAAACTTTTCTTACAGCGAGAAGCTTGATATGCAGATGATTGATATGGGCATTGCCCTGTGCCACTTTGACCTTTCTTCCAGGGAATGCGGTATGGAGTGCCGTTTCGTGCAAATGAACCCCCAGCTTTCACAAGATATGGAGTATATTGGCTCCTTTGAGCTTGAATAAATCCATATTTTGCAGATAAAAGCAAAAAAACACTTGAAATAAGGATTTCCATGTGGTACTATATTTGCCGTGACTATCGACAAGTGTGGGCGCTTGCCCATTTGACATTGAAAGGATGAAACATTAATGGAAGTCATTAAACTCATACTCACCATCATTCAGCTGCTCATCGGTATCGGTCTTATCGTTATCATTATGTTCCAGTCCGGTAAGGGTTCCGGTCTCAGCGGTGCAATCGGCGGCGGCAACGACAGCTATTCCTTCAAGGCAAAGTCCAAGACTCTGGATGCCATCCTCACCAGATGGACCAAGTGGGTCGCCCTTGCATTCGTTCTGCTGACCTTTGCTCTTAATCTCTTCTAAGAAATCATTCAAGCTCCGTTTTTGCTAACGGAGCTTTTGATTTTATATTGGCGCTTATGAAACAAAAAGTGACGGGAATTCATCCCGTCACTTTTTCTTAGATGCAGAAATACATTCTTCCACCACAGCAGAGATTGCAAAGGAGGTTCGCTATGCAAAGAGTGGTGCAGAGATTGCCGCCCCCAAGGTCTATCCCTCTGAAGCCAAAGCCGGAGCTCGTGTTATCATAGTAAGCAGCGCCGGACTCAATCTGCTCAAGGAGCTGTCGATACTGCATATTACCCGGACTCATGCGGCAGGCGGTCTGGGCAGACTCCAAAGCTGCAACGCGGTTGCCTATATTGTAGCTGGCAAT
>JAZNZM010000196.1:0-11227 GCA_045594965.1 Oscillospiraceae bacterium
GTGCCGGGACCGGTGTGGCTGCCGATGGTGGTGCCGATATCGTTGATAACGACCTTGCCCTGCATGGCAGGGAAGCGTTCCTCCACCATGTCTGCCACCTGACGGGCATCCTCAATGCAGGCGGAGTGGCACATATACACCTTGCCGCTATAGCCAAGACCGCCCTCAGCATGCTCTTCCATGCGCTTGACGATCTCGCTGATAACCTTTTTCTTGCCTCTTATCTTGCTGCGGGGAACAAGATGACCTTCGTTATCCATGTTCATCAGGGGACAGATGTTCAGCAGACCGCCGAAAACTCCCGCAGCCTTGGATATACGGCCGCCCTTGACGTAGAAGGTGAGGTCGGTGGAGAAGAACCAGTGGTGCATATTCAGCTTGTGTTCTTCCACCCAGTCCATCAGCTCATCAATGCTTTTGCCCTCGTCTCTCATATCGGCCAGAGTGTCCACAATGAGACCGAAACCGGAAGATGCGCCCAGAGTGTCCACAACATATATCTTGCGCTCGGGATAGCGCTCGGCGGCTATGAGAGCCGCGTTTCTTGCGGAGTTGCTGGAGCCGGAGATTCCGGAGGAGAGGCTAAGGTGGAGGATGTCCTTGCCCTGGGACAGGAAGCCCTCGAAATACTCGAGATACTCGGAAATGTTGATCTGTGCGGTGCGGGTATCCGCGCCTTCAGTCATGCGCTTATAGAACTCTTCAAGGGGCATGGTCTGGCCAAGGTCATCGGAATACTCAACATCATCCATGAAATAGTGGAAGCAGAGATATTTAATGTTGCGGCTGTCAAAATGCTCCTTGGAAAGGTCGGCGGTGGAACAGCAGCTCAGTACAAATTCGCTCATTTTAAGAAAACTCCTTGGGTAGTAATTGCAGCTAAGAAATAACCACCTCTGAATTTTAGCCCAAGAAGTGAGAAAAACTCAAGCTACTAAGGCAGTATAGCTCTCTACTAATCGGAAAAGCCAACTCTACTGACAGTAGAGTTGGCTTTTCATGGCCTATTTAGGCAGTTTTTTCTTCTTTTTCCGTTTCTTTCCGATCTGGAAGCTGAGAACAACGACTATTTCAGCCGGGATAGCAATAAAGAACATTTCCCAGATGTTATACTCCAGAAGCACGAAGTAAACCAGTGCAAGGACACACAGCACGAGAGCCATGACTATATACATATTGTGCCTGCCCTTGAACCACACCGAGTTGAGCACAAGCAAGGTAATAAGGGAGACGGGTACCGCTGCCACAAAGCCTATCCAGTGGGCGTGGCCCAATATCCATGCTATAACGAATTCTGCCACAGTCAATGTCCATATACCGGCAACGCAGGCAAGGGTAATAAACATCCGGCTGTAGCTCTCCTTCTCCTCTCCGGGAGACCTGGGCTTTTCCCATGCGTCATGGCCGCTGATGAGATAATCCACTGTTACACCGAACATATCAGCCATGCACTTGAGCACATAGGCATCCGGCAGAGACTCACCCCGTTCCCACTTGGAAACGGATTTATCGGAGTAGTGGAGCTTTTCCCCAAGCTCGGCCTGAGTCATTCCCGACTGAGTCCGCAGTTTTATTAAGTTGCTTGCGAATACTATTTTGAGTTCATCCATAAACAATTACCCTGTCAAAAAAGTTGCCAATACATTTTACCCGTTTTGCTGTCATTTTGCAAGTGGTAAAGAACGGACCCCGCGTCCGAAGGCGCGGGGCCCAAGAGGAGAAAAATGCTTCTTTACTTTTTAAGTTCGGCGAAGTGCTCCTTTGTGAGCTTTATAACAACGCCGCTGAGTCCCAGCAGTGCCACAAGGTTTGGCAAAGCCATAAAGCCGTTGAGAGTATCCGCAATATTCCATACAAGGCTCATCTTCAGAGTTGAGCCCACAACAACAGCAACTATAAAGACAAGCTGGTAAATGCGAAGGCCCTTGCCCTTGAAAAGGAATTCAAAGCAGCGCGTGCCATAGAGAGACCAGCTCAGCACAGTGGAAAGGGCAAAAAGGCTTATGCCAACGGCGATTATAAGGGCACCGATTTTACCGCCGAACACCGTGCCGAAGGAGGCTGCCATCAAGGCAGTGGAATCCATGGAGTCGGAGCCCCATGCAATGGAGAGACCTCCGGCCTGAACGTCAGCTGTGCAGATAAGCATGGCAACACTGGTAAGGGTGCAGATAACAATGGTATCCATAAACACCTCAAAGATGCCGTAAAGACCCTGCTTCACAGGATCGCGCTCGGAGGAAGCGGCATGGGCAATAGGAGCGGAACCGAGACCCGCCTCATTGGAGAAAACACCGCGGCCGACGCCCTTCTGAATAGTCTGCATAATGACTATTCCGGTGGCACCGCCCAGAGCGGCATCCGCAGAGAAGGCGCCCTTGAAAATCATTGCAAACACGGGGCCTATGGCGCGGATATTGCAGATAACAACGATGAGTGCACCAACTATATAGATAATCGCCATAACAGGCACCAGTTTTTCGGTAACAGAGCCTATGCGCTTGATGCCTCCCAGCAGAACAAGGGCTACAATAATGGCAATGATCACACCGATTACAATGCTGCTGACCGGAACCACCTGACCGAAGAGTTCAACAACATTTGCAGAGGTGTTGCCGCCGAACTGGTCTATGGCGTTGTTGATGGAGGAGGCTATGGTATTAACCTGAGTCATGTTGCCAATGCCGAAGGCGGCCAGTGCGCCCAGCACACAGAATACATAGCCCAGCCATGTCCAGCCCTTGCCGAGACCGTTCTTTATGTAGTACATGGGTCCGCCCACACAGTCTCCCTTGGCGTTGCGCTCGCGGTACCTAACGGAAAGCACCACCTCGGCGTACTTTGTGACCATGCCGAAAAGGGCGCTGACCCACATCCAGAAGACAGCACCGGGACCGCCCACGATAATGGCTCCGGTGACGCCGGCGATATTGCCGGTGCCCACAGTGGCAGCAAGGGCAGTGGTGACAGCCTGCAGGGGAGTTACCTCGCCCGCACCGGCCTCGTGCTTTTTGAACATCTTGCCGAGAGTATTCTTCATTGCATAGCCAAAGCGGCCAAACTGGATGAATCCCACACGGATACTGAGATAGATACCGGTGCCCACAAGCAGAATGAGCATCCAGGGTCCCCATGCATAGCCGTTGAGGACATTGACAAAATCACTGAATTTTTCCATAAAAGTCATAGTTTGCCTCCCCTTTCACCACCGCACTGCATTCGGAAGAGACGCAAAAAAGGGCGCGCCGAAGCCGGCACACCCTCACGAAAAGCACAAAAGCAATGCATACAAAACCTTTTCTGTCCTTTTGCCTGAGAGATTTGGAGACTTTGTCTCCTTGCACCTTCGGCCCCTGTGCTCATTCGCACAGGCTTCTCCAGAATGCTGTCCATTCGCGGTCAAGCAGCGTCTATGGGCATTATATGCACCGCAGCACACTCTCTTTCCTGCAAACTTCCTACAGCGATTTAAATTGTATGCAACTATAATAATATATTGTCGGAAACATTGCAATAGGACAAATTTATATTTTTTTCTATGCTGTTTTGATTTTTTTCCGTCATCCGTAACGAAAATGTACGCGTGCAGCGGATAAATGTATTTATCGGGCGTCCATTTTGCAGTTTTGAGTGTATCCGACTTCTTTTCTCAAACCTCGCCCTTGCCTTTGAAAAGCTTTCTGCGCAGAAGAACTACAGCGGCAATAATTATAATAATGGCAGCAGCGGCGGTTATAACATCGCCGTAAATTGTCCCATCCGTATCTGCTGAAATTCCTGTCGACGCAGGAATATCATATCCCTGTGTGCCAATAAAAACTATCATATCACCGAAATTTTCATGTCCCCAATCAATGAATGCCTGTGCTCCGGGTTTGGACTCGATGATTTCCACATGAACCTTGTTGTCGATCTGATAAATGCCCCAGCCCGCGGCGCCCAGCTCGGGGCCATCGTAAGACTCCACATATTCTGCAACTTTTTTCTTTACTTCCTGAAGCTCGGAGTAGCTGTACTTCTGGGTGACAAATGTAAGGCTGGAGTCATCTCTCACGGCAGCCACTATTTCTTCCCTTGCTTCCCTTCCGGCCTTGTCATCCGTTACGCCTATAGTCAGATTATCAATGCCGCCGTCGCTGCTCCATACGCCGCAGACACCCTGTGGATAATTGTCGTTACCCGAGACACCGCACCAGCTTTGGTAAAGCTGCCCCGCTGTGGCATATGTGCCTTCCGCAAAGGCGGAGGAGCCGAGGATGGCAATAAGTAAAAAGACGGCGGTAAAAGTGATAAGCTTTTTCATTTCCATCTCTCCTTTCATGTATTTATGATGCAAAAAAACTGGAAAAGTTGCATAACTTTTCCCGTTTTCGTTTGTTGATTTACTTGTCTTTTCTGTATACCTCTGGGATGCACAGGCCGTGGTAGCTATAGCCGTTTTCGCTGGGAGAAGCCTCATAGTCGCAGTGGAAGACTATTTTCAGAACCTTCACACCGGTCACATCAACACTGACAGCAATAGCCGTAACTTCGTCCCCGGAATTGAGCTCGGTACTGGTATAGAGTTTCTCACCGTCGCCCCAGACCTCAAAGCTGGCAGTCTTATCCTCCTCGGTATCGCCCCGAACCGCAAAAACAGCCTCGAACACATCGTACTCGGCATCCAGCTCGTAGGTGATATAGGTCTCGTCCCTGCCCCACATCCACTTTTCATAGTCGCCCACATTTATAGCCTTGAAGTTTGTGGAGTTGCGGTTGACCTCGCCCTCCTTCTCGGCATAGGCATCGCTGATAAGATCGAAGGGCAGCAAAACCTCAAGAGCATCTATCTTGTCGTCTATTTCATCCAGATCGCGGATTTCAAGGGCGGCCTTGAGCTCCTCGATCGCCTTGGCAACATTGTGGCGGTCTCCGCCATAGGTCTCGTCGGCTTTGGCGCACATATCATAGGCAAAGAGTCTCTCATAGTCGCCTATGCTGTTTTTCACGGTAGTCTTGTCCTCATCTCCAAGGCCGTCCATAATGGCCTCAAGGCTTTCAAACACTTCCTTGTAGCTGCCTGCGGCATAGAGCTCGCTTGCTGCGGCAACTGTCTTTTCAACAAGCTGTTTATCAGCCGCTGCGCAGTAGCTTTCCAGAGCCTCAACAAGAGCCTCGGTAGAGAAGCCGTAATCCTCAACGCAGGCCCGGACAGTTTCGCGGGCAGTGACATAGTCCTCAGTCTCGGCAAGAGCTTTGGCGGTATCCAATATATACTGCTCGTAGAGAGCGTAGCAGTCCTCTATCTTGGCATCTATATCTGCGGAGAATGTGCCGTAAGATCCAAGTACGCCGTCACCCTGCTTAAGGCTTTCAATAGCGGCGGTATACTCCCCTGCCTTTATGTACTCAGCTGCCTCATCGAGCACCAAAGAAGCATATTCCTCAAGGCAGTCAGCCGCCTTGTTCTGAGCCTCGTCATAGAGCGCATCGTTCTCGCTTACAAGCAGATAGCTGTCGCAGGCGGCAAGAAATTCACCCTTTTCAAAGAGAGCGTCGGCAGCCTCCATACTGTCGGAGGAGGAATAGAGGCCTTCAAGCTCCTTATTCACATCGGCAAACAGTTCCTTTGTGAAAGCGCCAAAGGCGCTGAGAGTTGCCATTGTGGAGCGGGCTTCCTCATTGCTTATCTCTCTTGCAGCCAGGGAGCTAAGCACCTTCTCTGCTGCAGAGAGCAGCTTCGCCTCCGTACGGGGGCTCACCTCGCTGTCGGACAGTTTTTCGCTCCAGACCTCCAGAGCGCCCACATAGTCACCCTTGTCCAGAGCCCTCTGCACCTGACTTACAGGCAGGAAAAACAGCACAAGGAAAGCAATAACAAGAGCCAGCACAACGGCAAGCACGATGACAGTGTTCTTTTTTCTGTTCTGGCGGCGCTTACGGGCGCGCTCGCGCTTTTTCTGCTCGTCCTCGTCGCTTTCCCGCCATATCTCCGCATTGGAAAGCATGGTGAAAAGGGCGGCATCGGCCTCGGACTGGCCTACGGCATTACAGTCGGGGCAGATCTCCACGCCCTCGGGCAATGCCTTTCCGCATTTAACGCAATATTTTGCCATAAATACATCTCCTGATGTGAAATTATAATCAAATTTATCTGAGCACAGACACAGTTATTATACTAAACATGCTGTATATTGTCAATCATAGTAATAACAGCAGAGCTTTGGCCGAAGGGAACCGGAGCTTGCTGCGGGAAACACAGCGTTACAGGTATTTCCGCAAATGAGATAAAAACAAGTTGAAGAGCAAAAAAATCGGTGCTATAATATAGTGTTAGAAAATTCCACAGAAAAGGACAGTGTTTCAATATGACTAAGGTTGATATTTTCTCCGGCTTTCTTGGAGCCGGAAAGACCACTCTTATCAAGAAGCTTATTGCCGAGGCCTACAAGGGGCAGAAGGTAGTTCTGATTGAGAACGAGTTCGGTGAGATTGGCATTGACGGCGGTTTCATGGAGGAGGCCGGCATTCAGGTAAACGAGCTGAATTCCGGCTGCATCTGCTGCTCTCTGGTGGGCGATTTCTCCATTGCTCTTGGCAAGGTGCTCAGCGAGTATGCCCCCGACCGCATTCTCATCGAGCCCTCAGGTGTAGGCAAGCTCAGCGACATTATTAAGGCCGTAAGCAGCATTGAGGGTCTTTCCATTGCCTCCGCTACCGTTGTATGCGACGGTGTGCGTGTGCGCATTTACAGCAAGAACTTCGGCGAGTTCTATAATGATCAGGTCAGCAACGCCCGTGCCATTGTCCTCAGCCGTACCCAGAACATGAGTGAGGATAAGCTCCAGCAGGCTGTGGCTCTGCTGCGCCAGAAAAATCCCGAGGCAGTTATCATTACCACACCATGGGATCAGCTCTGCGGTCAGCAGATTCTTGAAGCCATCGAGGGTGCAGACACTCTCGCTCACGAGCTTGAGGAGCTTGAGCATCACCACGAGCATCATCACCATCACGGACACGAGTGCGATGATCCCGACTGGGGATGCCACCACCACGGGCACGATGAGCACGAGGATCACCACGAGGATCACCACGAGCACCATCACGGACACGAGTGCGACGATCCCGCCTGCGGATGCCACCACCATGAGTATGATGAGCACGGCGAGCATGAGCATCACCACGAGCACCATCACCACCACGGACACGAGTGCGACGATCCCGACTGCGGATGCCACCACCATGAGCACGGGCACCATCATCACCATGCCGATGAGGTTTTTGCCTCCTGGGGCATGGAGACCGCAAAGAAGTTCTCCGAAGAAGAGCTGGAGACCATTCTCTCAGCCCTTGAGGACGAGAAGAAGTATGGCGCTGTTCTCCGGGCTAAGGGCATTGTTGACGCAGCGGACGGAAGCTGGATTCATTTTGACTATGTGCCCGGCGAGGCCGAGATACGCCGCGGCAGCGCAGGAATTACCGGCAGACTTTGCGTCATTGGCAGCGGCATAAATGAAGATGCCCTGAAAGAGCTTTTCAAAGCCTGAGGTGAGAATTATGCAGGAAGATCTTATTGAGATGCCTCAGATTGAGGTTCCCGTATACCTCTTCACCGGCTTTCTGGAGGCCGGAAAGACTAAATTCCTTCAGGAGACCCTTGAGGACCCTCGCTTCAATTCAGGTGAGCGCACTCTTCTCCTGATGTGCGAGGAGGGCATTGAGGAGCTTAGCCCCGACACCTTCGCCTGCAGCGATGTTTTCATCCGCTATGTGGAGGAGCCGGAGGAGCTCACAGAGGAAAATTTACAGTGCTGGCTTCTGGAGACCAATGCAGAGCGTGTGCTTGTTGAGTATAACGGAATGTGGATGCTGGACGATTTCTACATGGCCATGCCCCCTGCATGGGCAGTTTATCAGGAGTTCATGTTCGCGGACGCCGGCAGCTTTCTCAGCTACAACGCCAACATGCGTCAGCTTGTTTATGACAAGCTGAAAAGCTGCGAGCTTATAGTCTTCAACCGTTTCCCTCAGGACGAGGACATTATGCCCTATCACAAGATCGTCCGTGCCGCCAACCGCGCCTGCGACATTGCCTACGAGGGTATTGACGGCAAGGTGAAGTATGACGATATCGTTGACCCCCTGCCCTTTGACAAGAAAGCCAAGGCTTTTGAAATTGCGGACAGCGACTACGCCATCTGGTACAGAGATCTTAACGAAGATCTTGAGAGCTACCAGAGCAAGGTCGTACGCTTTAAGGCTCAGGTGGCACTCAGCGAGGATCTGGAAGCCGATGAGCTGATTGTGGGTCGCCAGATGATGACCTGCTGCGCAGATGATATAGCTTTTGCAGGACTCATTGCTACAGGAAACAGCCGCATGGATCTTAATAACGGGCAGTGGGTGGAGCTCACTGCCTCCATACGCATTATGGAGCATCCCGGATACGACCGCCCCGGCCCTGTGCTGAAGATAAGGGAAATCGGTCCCTGCGCCGCCCCTGCAGAAACTGTTGCCAGCTTCATGTAAACAGAAGAAGATGAAAAAAGAGTTGATGCTTTTGCATCAAGTCTTTTTCAGTCTGTCAAAAAACCTTGCTTCTGAGTTAGTTGACTGAGTAGCGGGGGCGTGTGTTGGGGGCGAAGGGCCCCCTACACGTTTAAATCAATGCTTTTTTGAGACAGTTTGGCTCAAAAAAGCTTTTATCAGCCCGCGTCGTCCTTGGCAAGCTCTTCGCCGCCGGTGACCTTCTTCTCAAACTTGCTCATGAGGATGGGAGAGAAGATACCAACCACGCAGAGAGCGATGAGGACCCAGCAGACAACGCTGCCAAAGAGAACGCCTATGTCGCCCTGAGAGGCACGCAGTGCGTTTCTCAAACCCTTTTCGCCGATGGGGCCAAGTATCAGGGCCAGAACCACAGCGGCGGTATTCAGGTCGAACTTACGCATCAGATAACCGATGATACCAAAGCTCAGCATAACAACGATGTCGAGGAGGTTTCTGTGGATAGCGAAGGAGCCAACGAAGCACAGAACGGTTACGCAGGGAATCAGGATGGAGTCGCTGAGACGGCTGATCTGAGCAAAGCCGCGGCAGCCGATGAGGCCGATACCCAGCATGAAGAACTGGATGAGAACGAAGCCGGCAAAGAAGGTGTAGGTCATGTCGGCATGCTTGGTGAAGAGCTCGGGGCCGGGCTGGAGACCCTGAATGATAAGGCCGCCCATCAGAACTGCGGTGACGCTCTCGCCGGGGATACCGAGAGTCAGGGTGGGGATCAGGGAACCGCCGGTAACAGCATTGTTGGCAGCTTCGGAGCCTGCAACGCCTTCAATGGCGCCGTGGCCGAAGTCTTCCTTGTGCTTACTAAAGCTCTTGGCATTATTGTAGCCCATGAAGCAGGCAATGGATGCGCCGGCACCGGGCAGAATGCCGATAATGTTACCGATTATCCAGGAGCGGAGAATGGTGGGCCAGAGGAGACGGCGCTCTTCCTTGTTCAGCATGATCTTGTCGGTGAACTTGCTGGCCTTTGCACGCTTTGCGATCTTCTTCTCAGCAAGTATGAAGACCTGTGACATGGAGAAAAGACCGATGAGGGCGCAGGTGGTGTTAATACCCTCTGCGAAATAGGCCTGGCCGAACATGAAGCGCTTGCTGCCCACAATGGGGTCAAGGCCGATGGTGCTCAGGAGGAGACCCAAAGCGCCGGACATGAGACCCTTGATAATGCTCTTGCTGGAAACGCCGGCGATAATAGTCAATCCGAAAAGGCTGAGCCAGAAATACTCTGCGGACATAAACTTAAGAGCCAGCTGGGCAAGAAGGGGAGCGAAGAAGTAGAGGGAGATGCAGCTGAGAAGGCCGCCCCAGAAAGAGCTCCAGCAGGCTGTGGCCAAGGCCTTGCCCGCTTGTCCTTTTAGCGTCATCTGGTAACCCTCAATGGCGGTAGCCGCAGATGCGGGGGTACCGGGAGTATGTATCAGAATGGCGGAGATGGAGCCGCCGAAGATGGCGCCGCAGTAGATAGCGCCAAGAACGATAAGACCGGTGTCGGCCTCCATGGTAAAGGTCAGGGGGAGCATCAGAGCAACGCCCATTGCGGCGGAGAGGCCGGGAAGGCAGCCGATAACGATACCCATGGCAACACCGAGAGCCATAGCCAGAAGGTTTATGGGAGTGAGGGCGTTCAGGAAGCCGCCGCCCATTGAAGCTAAGGTTTCAAGCATTCTTTAAGCCCTCCTTACATAAGATTCTTTATAATTTCACCAACGGGCAGCTTTACGCCCAGGAAGGTGGTGAAAGCAAGGTAAACCAGCGCGTTGATGGCAACCACAACGATAACGGTGTGAAGGATGGGAACGCGCAGGAAGAGAAGCACAGCCAGCATGAATACTACAGTGGAAATGTAGAAGCCGAAGTACTTCATCATGATGAGGTAAACGAAAACCAGAGCCAGGCAGACAAAAAACTGCAGGGGCTTGAAGCCGGCGAAAACCTTATCTCTGCCGCTCTCTACGCCAAACTTCTTGGCACGGAAAAGCATATTGATAAGATACAGGGTGGTCAGACCGAAGAGAAGCGCGATGGTAAAGGTGGGATAGGTCTGGCTGTCGGCATCCAGCTTCACGGTCATAGAATAGAAGAAAGCGCAAATTGCATACATGACAACGACAACGCCGATGTCAGTTTTCTGCATTTTCAAGGGCTGAACCCTCCTCTCTGTTCTTTAACGGAATCTTAACAACTCCTTAGGGCTTAAAAGGGCAGGTAAACCTGCCCTTTTAATAATTTGCGAAATATGATTTATGGCTTATTCGAACCAGAAGCCCTCTGCAAGACCCTCGGTGAATGCCTGCTGCTGCTCGATGAGAGCGGCGGTGGCAGCGGAATCCTGATAGTCGGTTGCGAAGGAGGCAGCAGCCTCGAGGTACTCGGGATCTTCCATGGTGAGGCGGAAAGCTTCCTCATAGAAAGCTACCATCTCGGGGGTGACGCCTGCGGGAGCGACGACGCAGCGGGAGGAGCCCAGCCACTGGTCATAGTAGCCCAGTTCGCCCAGAGTGGGAACATCGGGGTACTCAGCAAGACGCTCGGTGGAGAAAGCAGCCAGAACCTTGACCTCGGAATCCATACCGGCAATGTCAGCAACCTTTGCTACGCAGAAGTCGGACTCGCCGCCACGGAGGGACAGAAGCTCGTCAGCAGTGTTGCCCTGGGGCAGATCGATGTAGGTGAAGCCGGC
>JAZNZM010000197.1:0-2435 GCA_045594965.1 Oscillospiraceae bacterium
TAGTCCACAAACAGTCTGCAGTCCAGAACAGCTGCAGGGAAAGGGGCGTCTCCGCTGCGGCGGTAGTTGCAGGAGGCAAAGGCGTAGCCCTGTTTTGTACAGTCCAGCAGCTCCTGAATGTGGAAATCCCGCTTATGGCCCAGAGCAAAGCCGCCGCCGTGCATGTGGAGCAGCACGGGGAAAGGGCCTTCTCCCTCAGGGTAGAAGATATCGAAAACCTGTCTGGGGTGCTCATCGCCGTAGCGAATGTCAAGTCGGTTATTGGGGTATGCGCTTATATCCGCATCCGGCATCTCAGGGGGAGGTCCGTCAAAGGGGGGCTTTCCGCCCATGGGAGGCATGCCCATAGGAGGAGTGCCAAAGGGGGGCATCATTTTCTTTTCCATATCACTTAGCCTCTATCTTTACTTCCGCATCCTTGCTTTCATCATTATGGATTCTTACAACAGGTCTGGGTCTGTTCTTAATTGCATCGAAGGAGATGGCAGCCAGCAGAATAATGCCCTTGACGGCATACTGGAGATAAATTCCCCAACCGGCAAGCTGCATACCGTTGGAAATTATCTGCATAACAAAAATACCTGCTACAAGGCCAACAACATTGCCCTTACCGCCCATGAAACTGATACCGCCGATAATGGCTGCGGTGAGGCAGGTAAACTCGGTACCGGGTCCGGAATTGGCGCTTGTCATATTCTGGTGAGCCATCATATCAAGAGCTGCAAGAGCAAAAACCGCACCGGTAATAGCAAAGGTCATTGCCTCAACAAAGTCTGCCTTGATACCGCTGAGACGGGCGCACTCGCGGTTGCCGCCCACAGCAAGAACATCACGGCCGAAGTGAGTCTTGTTCAGTACAAACCATGCAAGTATAACGCAGAGTAATGCCAGATAAACATCAACAGGCATTCCCAGCCACTTCACTGTATAGAGAGAACGAAAAACCTCGGGGAGGCCGGAATAGGTCTTGGCGTTGGTAATAGTAAGGCAGACGCCCTTGAAAACCTCACTGCTGGCTATAGTTACAATGAGGGGGAACAGCTTCAGCTTGGTGACAATAAGGCCGTTGATAAGACCCATTGCAAAACCAAGGAAAACACCCCAGATGAGAACTATCAGCATATGGCCAACGCCGAAAACGCCGCCGGTGCTTTCAAGTATCTTCTGAGTAAGAAGGAAGGAGGTAGTGGACACCATTGCCATCTCATAGCCTACGGAAAGGTCGATGCCGCCGCCTATCATGACAAAGGCTATACCCATACCAGCTATAATGTAATAGCTGGATTCACTAATAAGGTTATAAATATTGCGTTTGCTGAAAAAGGCGGGATTGATAATGGTGAACATTATAATAAGAGCCGCCAGAATTATATAAACAGTGCCCTCACGCCAAGCGTAGGACAGGGCGCCTTTAATCCGAGCGCCGGTAGATTGATTGGTATTTATCATGCAATTACCTCCATGCCGGACGCAAGCGTCAGGACGTTTTCTTGTGTAAAGCGTTCTTTGGTGAGTTCACCGGCCACACGGCCCTCAGAGAGAACAAGGATGCGGTCGCTCATGCCCAGAAGCTCCTCCATGTCAGAGGAAATCATGACAATGGCTTTGCCTTCGGCAGCCATCTTGTTCATGAGCTGGTATATCTCCTGCTTTGCTCCAACGTCGATACCTTTAGTGGGTTCATCGAAGAAGATGATGCCAAGGACAGCAGCCATAGTCTTGGCAACTACAACCTTCTGCTGGTTGCCGCCGGAAAGATTCATAACCATCTGGCTAAGACTGGGAACCTTAATGCGAAGGTTATCCTTGTATTCCTGGGCAACCTCCCTGCGCTTGCGCTTGGAGAGGACACCGGCAGTCATATACTTTTTATTGCATATCAGCGTAGTATTGAAAAGCACGCTGTTGAAAAGGATACAGCCCTGCTCCTTGCGGTCCTCCGGAATAAGTCCTATGCCCGCAGCAATGGCATCGGAGGGAGATTTAATCCTGACCTTCCTGCCATCTACCAGCACCTCTCCCCTTTCGATATGAGCAGCGCCGCAAATAAGCTGTGCAGTCTCCGTGCGACCGCAGCCAACCAGACCGGCCATACCCAGTATTTCTCCCTTGCGGAGGGTGAAAGAAATGTTCTCAACGCTGTTTCCGGTGAGGTTACGGCATTCAAGAGCTGTTTCTCCAAGCTCATGATGACGCTGTGGGTGACTTTGATCCAGCTCACGTCCAACCATGAGGCGGACAAGCTCTGCGCGGTCAGTGTCGGCAGTATTGATGGTGGTAACAAATTTTCCGTCACGGAGAACGGTTATACGGTCTGTAATTTCAAAAACCTCATCAAGACGATGTGATATGTAAATGACGGTGACACCATTGCTCTTAAGCTTGCGGATAACATTGAACAGGAGTTCAACTTCTGTGGTAGCAAGCGCAGAAGT
>JAZNZM010000198.1:0-5466 GCA_045594965.1 Oscillospiraceae bacterium
CAAGACACTGCGGCGGAGCTACACATAGGCACAGCCCACGGTTTTCACGTTTTATAATCAAAGAACGACTGCGGATTACCGCAGTCGTTCTTTCATCCTGTCAAGAAAATACATAGTCACCTCTGAGGAAGGGGGGCTGTCTGCGCAAGCATACTGGGGGAGAGTATTTTAAGGTAAGAAGTAATAGGTAATAAGTAATATGTGAGGTATCGGCGGAGCCGATTGATTTTAGTAATCGCGCAGCGATACCCCGGCTATTACCTCTTCACTGTTACCTATTACCGTGTTCTCTCCCTCCGCCTCGCATACGCTCGGCGCCTCCCTCATCAGAGGGAGGCATATACTATGTTCTTTTCATACTTCTCAGCCTTCAAAGCGCGTTCGCCCCTGCACAACAAGGGAGTTATCCTCGCGCCAATATATGAGCAAGTGTTCATATTCACGCCATTGGCCGAAATAGACCATTCTGGGGCCTTTGACAATCTTAAAAAATCCCAAATTTATCTCACCGGATTTATAAACCTCAACCACGGTGTCGCCGCCCAAAGCGCCCTGATCGGAGTCTATCACCTGAGCGTAATATTTTCCATCGGGAGAGTAATATGTGTCCACAACGCGGTAAGAGCCAAAATCATTCATCACAGTTAAGAGAAAGCTCAGGAATATAACCGGCAGAAGCATAAGCCCTCCCACTATTCCCGCTCCTATCTTCAGGCCTTTTGGCCTTCCGAAGCGCAGGCTCAGGTAAAAGGATATTATAACGCATAAAAGCATCAGGCCCACAGGCCACAGCGAATCCTGCTTATAGGATATAAACAGAAGGCTAATGATGGACACCGGGGCAATGAGGGCATTAAAGACCGCACATCCCCCATTATCGCTATCCCTCCCTGCAGCTGTGTTAATTATTGCAGCTCCCAGAACTGTCAGAAGGCAGACCGCGGCAAAAACTATATCCCCTGTAAGCACAAAGCTGTAATTCACAAGCGATAACAGCACTGTTCCCACAGGCTGAACAAGAAGCAAAACGAATGAAACTATGCTCATTATTCCTGAAGCCTTTTTCATATCTGCCGCCTCCTTCTTGTTTTCATTATATATGGTTTTGCATCATTTTCCAATATAAAGGATAATCAAAGCAGCCCTTTCTTTTACGCAGCGTTATCTCTTCCTATATACCACAAGCTCCGGGTTAGCACCGTCTTTCTCATAGTTGCATACAAGAAGAAAGTCCATATTGGCGACAATTCCAAAGCACCTGTCGCCTCCGAATTCACATTCAAGCTGATTTCCAAGATAGCTGGCATTGTCGTCCAGAAACTTGACTTTTCTGCCATTGGGCAGCCTGTATTCAAGATTTACAAAGCCACCCACAAGGGCATTGAGCTTTTCAAGTTTCGGCATCCCCTCAATATGGAGAGCATTAATCTCATCAATAAGCTGCTTTTTAAGCTCATCAAACGCTTCTTCGCCGCCTATGTCGGAATAGCGTTTCCAATAATTGAGCTTAGGCAGCATATCTTTCATATATGCTCTCAGCTCATCCCGGGAATGACCCTCACCGGACATTGCACCCACACAAAACTCAATGAGATCATCCATATTATCATAGGTATACTCTCCATCTGTGTAGCACCATCTGCAATACTCCTCGTTAAACAGTCCGTTCGTCTCCCGGCTGATGCATGAGTCCTCCAGAGGCATTCCGCAGCATTGACAAATAAGCCTTCTGGGCGAGCCCAAAAGAGTGTTGATAGAAACATCAAAGAATCTGGACAGCAGTTTCAAGGTTTCCGTGTTGGGGATCGTGTCTCCGTTTTCCCAGCGTGACACAGCCTGACGGGTTACAAACACCTTCTCTGCCAGTTCATCCTGTGATAATCCCTTTTTTGTGCGCAGCTCAAGCAGTACGTCTTTAGTATCCATTTAACCACCTCCCACCAAGTATAACTCACCGCCGAATCGCAGGCAAGCAACAGGCTGTTGCAGAAGATTATTATTCTTTATCTGGCTATACAGAAAAAAATGTGCTAATATTTTTTTATTAAAGCTTAAGGAGAAGAGCTATGAAAATTGAAAGTGAAAGACTATTGATCACCCGTTTTACAATGGACATGGCCGAAGCCGTCCACCTGAATTCTCTGGACGAAGATAACCGCCGTTTCGTGCCCGATGAGGTTTTTGAAACCGTGGAGGAGGCCGCAGAAACAATTGAGTTTCTCATGAATGTATATGACAGCGGAGAAGGCCCTCTTGTGTATCCGGTTTTGCTCAAAGATGGCACATACATAGGCTATGTTCAGGCAGTGCCAGTTGACGAAGAGCATTGGGAGATCGGCTATCATATAGGCGAAAGATATACAGGCAGGGGCTACGCCACCGAAGCAGTGAAGGCCTTTCTCCCTGTTATCATGCAGCTACTTGGCATAGGCAAAATCTCAGGTGTATGCCTTGCGGATAACAAGGCCTCCGTCAAAGTAATGGAACGCTGCGGCTTTGTAAAGGAATTTGATGGCATTGGTTCATATCAGGGAAAGGAAAGACATATCTGCCGCTATGGCTTCAGCATATAAAAAAGAGGAACCAAAAGGTTCCTCTTTTTTTACACTTCAACCTTGTCTATCATAACCTTGAGAATTTCCTCGTCCGTTTCTCTCATTCCCACACGACCTATGTAGCCCATAGAACGGATGGTAGTTTCCAGATCGTCCTTTATAAAGCCCTCGCCTGCACGGAAAACACGCTCATGGCTGCCCATGTAATGGCTAACTATAGCCGCATGGACAGCAGAGGCAATCTTGGCCGCACAGGAGGCTTTGGCTCCGTCGCAGACTATGCCGCCCACATTACCCAAGGTGTTGATAATGGTATACCCAATTTCCTCGTAGTCGCCACCGAAAAGGTAGCTGATACCCGCTCCGGCAGCGCTGGCTGCGCTTACTGCTCCGCAGAAAGCGGAGAGAGAACCTATATACTTCTTAAGGTGAATGGCAATGAGGTTGCTGAGCACCAAAGCCCTGTAGAGCTTTTCCTCGCTTACCTTCAGATCCTTTGCATACTCTATAACAGGCAGACACACGGTCATGCCCTGATTTCCGGAACCGGAGTTGATTATTACCGGCAGCGCACAGCCACCCATACGGGCGTCGGAACCGGCGGCAGCCATGGCACAGGCTCGGGTGCGTACATTATCACCGAAAACCTGCAGCAGTGTGTAGCCCACCGCGGCGCCGTAGTTACCTCTTATTCCCTCACGGGCGATGGCGGAGTTCATCTCTATCTGGCGTGAAATTATGGGGCGAATGTCCTCAATATCCACCTCATCGGCAAAGCTAAGAATATTACGCACATTCAAATCCGAAAAATCCTCTGTTCTCTGCCTGCTGGCAGAAACATCGTGGGTAAAAATAACTTCTCCGTCTTTTTCAATGCGTGTTATGAGGGTATGGCGGTTGACCACAGATACGGATGCGGAATGCTCCCCTGCACTGAGCACAGCCACGATATAGAGGTTCTCCACATCCTTCACAAGGGTAGTTTCACACATCTTTTCGGCCACCAGCTCCTTGCAGCGAGCAATATCCTCCGCCCTTACTCCGCTCAGGACCTCAAGCTCCGTATCCGCATTTCCGCAGAGAGCTCCCAGCACAGCCGCAGCCTCTATGCCCACAAGTCCACCGGAATTGGGCACGGTGACACCTTTCACATTTTTGATTATATTGCCTGAGCATTGAATCTCAATATGCTCCGGCATACAGCCCAGAACCGCTCTGGCCTTGGCGGCGGCATAGGCAATGGCAATGGGCTCAGTGCAGCCCAGAGCAGGAATAAGCTCATGCTCCAGAATACGGATGAAATTCTCGTAATTTTTCTTTTCCATAGCGCTCTCTCTTTCACTAAGGCTTTTTTAAAGCATAGCATACTTCCCTCATAGGAGCAATACGAAAGCGGAATGTTTATCCCTTACTCCGCTTATTATATTGATTTCGCAGGCATTTGCAGACACCGCAATAAAGCAGAAACATTCCCGCGCTGAAAATAATTCCGCCCAATATGTCTGTGAACCAATGCACGCCGCAAAGAAGTCTCCCGCCAAGCATGAACAGAGTAAAAAGGGCGCATAAAATGTTTACCCCCATTCTGAGAGCCTGTCTTCCAATAAGACGGCGAAACTGCAGCATGGCTGTAGGCAGAACACACATGGCAAGCATCGTAGTTGAGGAGGGGTATGAGGCCTCCAAAATCCCGTTTATCAAAAAAGGGCGGCAATTCACCGCATGAAACTCAAAAAAGACATATACCCCAAAAACTATGATATAGAAGATTCCCAGCAGCAAAATGCTTCCGTCAACTTTCAGAATGCTTTTCCTCTTTATCCACTGCCCCAAGCCCAGCAGCGCAAAAGCCATTGCAACCAGTATTGCCACCACGCCTGCCCAATCGGTGATGTTATATAGGAGCATATTTACACCGAAAAATTCATGTATCACCATGTTGATACCGGCATAGGCCACATAAGAGCCTTTGGGGCCGATTGGCTGCAGGTCCACAAAGTGCAACGACACTGTGAATATGATAAATAAGACTATCAGCGATGCCCCTATTATCAGCTGTGCTTTTGTTTTTCTTTCCATTTGAATCCTTCTCCTTACTGTATTGTTTTGCTTTGAAAACAATACGGTAAAGAGTGCAAAAACGGTAGAATCCTCAGGGCACGGTTAAGATACTTTCCGTATCATTTCCGTTTCAACAGCATCACCGCGCCTTTTATCAGCAGCAATGCAAAATACATCACAGCAGGATATGGCTGCCCGCTGAGAATAAGCAGAAAGACCGCCGCTATGTTGAAAGCTGAGCCAATCAGGCTTACAGAGCTTCTGAGCTTCTCCCTTTCACTCCTGCCTATAAGAAGCTGAATTGCTCCGCAAAGAGCCATAGCAATGGGAAACACCCAATATGAAAAAGCCAGCCACGATTTCAGCTGACAGAGGCCGACGGAGTAGAACACACCGTCCAGTTCAAGCTTATACAGGGGCAAAATCAGTGCCAATAAAGAGGACAGATTGAATATTCCGTCAACACAGCAGGCGAAGCTTTTTATGCTCTCCCTGTTTTCGTTCTCTGCCGCCCGTATTATTTCCTCTGCACCCAGAAGCTGGTCAAGAGTAACTCCGCAAACCGCGGCAATCATTCTCAGCGACTCCATGCCCGGAGTTCCCCTACCCGTTTCCCATTTGGAAACAGCGGTACGGGACACAAACAAGCGCTCCGCAAACTGCTCCTGAGTGAGCCCACGCTCCTTGCGCAGCTTATATATTTTCTCCGAAAGCTCCATACGGACAATCCCCTCACCTATTATTCTGACTTTATTATAGCTCCCTGCGACAGCAAACAAAAGAGCCGCCAAGTCACATTTTGCTTTTTGGTAGCTTTTTCCTCTGTTTATCCGCAAATAAGCAAAGAAAA
>JAZNZM010000199.1:0-5255 GCA_045594965.1 Oscillospiraceae bacterium
CCCCATACACGGAGAGTTTGAAGAAGCTTTTTGAGTGAGACAGGTATGGAATACCCGAAACGAAAGCCAAACCGGCTGACAAACTACGATTACAGTCACCCCGGCGCGTATTTCATTACGGTGTGTACGAATGACAGGGCGAAAATATTAGGCAGAGTGTGCGTAGGGGACGGCGTCCTCGACGTCCCGCAGATGCAGCTTACAAAATTAGGTCAGGTCATCGAAAACCGCATCGCGGAAATAAACCGTATTTATTCACACCTGACGATCGACAAATATGTGATAATGCCGAATCACATACACATGATCGTATTTATAACCGGGGAAAACGGGACGTCGAGGACGCCGTCCCCTACGAACAAAACCATTCCCCGGTTGCTGTCAACATTCAAACGCTTTGTGAACCGGGAATGTGGGATGAACATTTTCCAACGCTCCTATCACGATCACGTCATACGAAACGAGGCGGATTATCTCCGCATATGGAACTACATCGACACAAATCCCGCCACATGGGAGCAGGACTGTTTTTACACCGAAGAATGAAAGGACACCTTATATGATACGCTTTTATAACGGCAGGCTTCTTGCCATGAACGGCAATTACGATGTCACCCACCATGAGGTCTGGGTTGACGGTGACAAAATCTCCTATGTTGGCCCTCAGCGCGCCGACGCACCCGAATTTGAACGGGAAATTGACCTTGGCGGCAACCTCCTTATGCCCGGCTTCAAACACGCCCACACCCACTCCGCCATGACCTTCTGCCGCTCTCTGGCGGACGATCTGCCCCTGCAGCCATGGCTTTTCGACATGATCTTCCCTCTGGAGGCCAAGCTCACTCCCGAGAGAGTTTATCATCTCACCCGCCTTGCCGTTCTGGAGTATCTCTCCGGCGGCATAACCGCGGCCTTTGATATGTATTTCTACCGGGATATGGGCGCGAAGGCTGCCATAGACAGCGGCTTCCGCTATGTTATGTGCTCCATGAGCGAGACCGCTGAGGCAATGGCCCAGGAATGCGACAGGATAAACGCCATGCACCCCCTTGTGAGCATGCTCCCCTCCATCCACGCCGAGTACACCACCTCCATCGATACCATGAAAGAGGTCGCCGCTTTCTGCCGCCAGCGGAAAATGCCCTTCTTTACCCATATTTCCGAGACCGAGAGCGAACACCGCGAGTGCATAGAACGCCACGGTATGACTCCCACGGAGCTTTTCGAGTCTCTGGGTCTCTTCGACTACGGCGGAGGCGGCTACCACTGCGTATATCTCAGCGATAATGACATGGAGATATTCAAAAAGCGCGGTCTCTGGGCAGTCACCAACCCCGCCAGCAATGCCAAGCTTGCCAGCGGCATCGCCCCTCTGGTGAAGTTCGCCGAAAAGGGCATGAATCTCGCCATAGGCACCGACGGCCCCAGCAGCAACAACGGCCTTGATATGTTCCGTGAGATGTATCTTGCCTGCGTATTGCAGAAGCTCTCCCTGAGCGACGCCGCCGCCATGGACGCTCTGAAGGTGCTGGATATGGCCTGCACCGGCTCTGCCCGCGCCATGGGTCTTTCTGACTGCGACTGCATAGCCGAAGGCAAGCAGGCGGATATGATAGTTATCGATCTGCAAAGACCCAGTATGCAGCCTATTATCAACATACCCAAAAATCTGGTGTATTCCGGCAGCCGCGACTGCGTGAAGCTCACCATGATAGCCGGCAAGGTGCTCTATGAGGACGGAAAGTTCTTTATTGGCGAGGATCCCGAATCCATTTACGAAAGCTGCGCGCGTATAGTGGCGGAAATGACAGCCTGACAGAAAATCAACGGCTCTCCGGATTTTTTTGGAGAGCCGTAATTATTTTTCAGATTATTTATTTACACGCCGCGCTTTATTAGTGTATAATACTAAAGTTAAATAAAGTAACGGAGATTTTGATATATGGATTTTAAGCTTTGCGTACCCTGCCTGCTGGGTCTTGAAGGCCCCATAGCCGATGAGCTGAGACGCATGAAAATGCGCGATGTGTCCTCGGAAAACGGCCGCGTGTACTTCACGGGCAATGAGGAAGACATAGCCCGCGCCAATATAAACCTTCGTATAGGCGAGCGCGTGCTCATAGAAGTGGGCAGCTTTGACGCTTTCACCTTCGACCAGCTTTTTGAAGGCACCAAGGCTCTCCCCTGGGAGATGCTCATTCCCAAAAACGGCGCCTTCCCCGTAAAGGGCTACAGCCTGAATTCCAAGCTCTTCTCCGTCTCCGACTGCCAGAAGATAATCAAGAAGGCCATAGTGGAGCGTCTCAAAAGGGTATACGGCATAGAGTGGTTCGACGAGACAGGCCCCCTTTATCAGGTGCAGTTTTCCATCATGAAGGACAGAGCCAGCCTCTGCATCGACACCTCCGGCTTCGGCCTCCACAAGCGCGGCTACCGCCCCGCTCACAATGCCGCTCCCCTGAAGGAGACCATGGCCGCCGCCATGGTAAGCCTGAGCCGCTACAGAGGCCGGGAGGATTTTGCCGATCCCTTCTGCGGCAGCGGCACCATTGCTATCGAGGCCGCTCTCATCGCCAAAAACCGCGCCCCCGGTCTTTACAGGGACTTCACCGCCATGAGCTGGCCCGGCTTTGACAAGCTCATGTGGGCCAGAGTGAAGGACGAGGCCAGAGCAAGGGAGTTCAATGGCGACTACCGTATTTTCGCCTCGGACATAGACCCCCATGCCATTGAAATCGCAAGAGAAAACGCCATGCGGGCAGGGGTTGCGGATATAGTGAAGTTCTCTGTGGCAGACGCTATGAGCTTCGACCGCAAAACCGAAAAGGGCATCATCGTCACCAATCCACCCTACGGCGAGCGCATCATGGAGCGCCGCGAGGCCGAGGGGCTGTATGCCGGCTTCGGCAAGGCCTATTTCGCCACCGAAAACTGGAAGCTCTATCTTCTCAGCAGCCATACCGAGTTCGAGCGCACCTTCGGCAAAACCGCCGACAAAAAGCGGAAGCTCTACAACGGTATGATAAAGTGTGATTTGTTTATGTATCTGTAACATCTTGCGAGGGGGTTTGCTCGCAGGGGGGCGGCGAGCCCCCAAGCGAATTAAATAACCCCGCCGCAGCGGACATGACCGGCGAAGCCGGGTCATGATAAAGTGTGACTTGTTCATGTATCTGTGAGCAAAGCCTTCCCCTGGGGGAAGGTGCCCCGAAGGGGCGGATGAGGGATTATTTCTTAACACAGTCCCCTCATCAGTCAGCCTGACGGCTGACAGCTTCCCCCGAGGGAAGCCTTATAAGGTATATTATTTCAATTTGTGAGGTAAACTTATGAAGCATCTGTTTATCGTCAATCCCGCGGCGGGCGGCAAGGACTCCACCGACTTCGTTTCCGCAAAGGTGGCTCAGTTTTTCTCCGGCAAGGAGGGCGACTTCGAGATTTATTCCACCAAAGCCCCCATGGACGCCGTCAAAAAAATCGCTTACGAGGCTCAGCTCTGCGACGAGCTTCGTGTTTATGCCTGCGGCGGCGACGGCACCTTAAACGAGTGCGTCTGCGGCGCGGCGGGCCACGACAATGTGGCGGTGACCCACTTCCCCACGGGCACGGGCAATGACTTCATAAAGACCTTCGGCAAGGACAAGGAGCTTTTCTTCTCCCTTGAAGAACTGGTGGAGGGCAGCGTCCGCCCCATCGACATCATCGACTGCAACGGCAGATACAGCGTGAACATCTGCTCCGTGGGCATTGACGCCCGCATCGGCGGCGACGTCCACAAATACAGCAAAATCCCCCTCGTCGGCGGCGCCACCGGCTACGTCACCAGCACCGCCGTCAACCTGATGAAGGGCATCACCGAAAACCTCCGTGTCTTCTGCGGCGGCAAAATGTATTACGGTGACATGACCCTCATCTGCGCCTGCAACGGACGTTTTTACGGCGGCGGCTTCAACCCCGTTCCCGAGGCAAGGCTGGATGACGGCCTCATAGACTTCCTTATCGTCAAGGGTGTCAGCCGCCTGACCTTCCTGAAGCTGGTGGGCAAGTACGCCAAGGGCCACTACGCCGACTTCCCCAAGTACATAACTCACGTCCGGGGCAGCTCCATGGAAATCGACAGCGAGAAGGAGATTATCGTCAATGTGGACGGCGAGATAATCAGAGGCAAAAAGATAAGCCTGAAGCTCATCCCCGGCGGCGTGAACTTCATTTTCCCCAAAAGCATTCGGGAATATGATTCCGAGCTTGCGGAAATCGCCGTAAACTGAAGCTTTAGCGAGAATATGGAACAAAACATGGGGGTAAATGAATTTCTCGACGAACAAAGTCTTCAAATTCACAGATTGTTTTCAAATTTCCCCTTGCAAAAATGCAATATATGGACTATTATAATAAGCGTGTTAGCACTCCAACCCAAAGAGTGCTAACACGCTGAAAAACTGTTAATACATTTAATCAAACATATAGGAGGCAAAATTCATGAATCTCAAACCTTTGGCAGACAGAGTAGTCCTCAAGCAGGCAAAGGCCGAGGAAAAGACCAAGGGCGGCATCATCCTCACCTCCGCCGCTCAGGAGAAGCCCGAAGTTTACGAAGTTCTGGTAGTCGGCCCCGGCGGCATGGTTGACGGCAAGGAAGTCGTCATGGAAGTCAAGGCCGGCGACAAGGTCATCATGGGCAAGTATTCAGGCACCAACGTGAAGCTGGAAGGCGAGGAATACGTCATCGTCCGTCAGAACGACATTCTGGCAATCGTAGAATAATTAAAAGGAGAACTTAGTTATGGCAAAGCAGATCATTTTCGGCGAAGAAGCACGCAAGAGCCTTCAGACCGGTGTCGACAAGCTGGCCGACACTGTTAAGATAACCCTCGGACCCAAGGGCCGCAATGTTGTTCTGGGCAAGAAGTTCGGCGCTCCCCTGATCACCAACGATGGCGTTACCATCGCCAAGGAGATCGAGCTTGAGGACGCTTTCGAGAACATGGGCGCCCAGCTCATCCGCGAAGTGAGCACCAAGACCAATGATGTTGCCGGCGACGGCACCACCACCGCCACCGTTCTGGCTCAGGCCATGATCGGCGAGGGCGTCAAGAATCTGGCAGCAGGCGCCAACCCCATGGTTATGCGCCGCGGTATCCAGAAGGCCACCGCAGCAGCCGTTGAGGCCATCCGCGCAGCAAGCCAGCCCGTTTCCGGCACCAGCGACATCGCCCGCGTAGGCACTGTCTCCTCCGGCGACGAGGTCATCGGCC